>JAFLDC010000218.1 GCA_017302775.1 Sphingomonadales bacterium | reverse complement strand
CGAAGCCGGTGATCCAGAATGTCGCGCTCGAACTTGGTTCGCATCGGTTGCGGGAACGCGTTTATCACCTCGCCGGCCAGGCCCGGATCGTCGGGCAACGGCGAATCCTCGATCGCTGCCTGCAGCGCCAGCTTGGCGCTGGATAGCAGCACGGCCAGTTCGGGCCGGGTTAGTCCGTGGCCATCCGCTGCGCGGCGAACATAGGTTTCAGCCTCCGCCAGACCTTCAGTCTTGCGATCGAGCTGCCCCGCCGCTTCCAGCGTTTCGATCAGGCGGATGTGCGAAGCCGTCGCCTTTGGCCCGCCGGCCTGCGCGATCGACACGGCCAGAGCCTGCAAACGGTTGTCTTCCAGCACGATGTCGGCCACTTCGTCGGTCATACTGGCGAGCAGTTTGACGCGGGCGGGTTCGGTCAGCCGCCCAGCGCGCTTGGCTCCGGCCAGTGCGATCTTGATATTGACCTCATTGTCGCTGCAATCGACGCCGGCCGAATTGTCGATGAAATCGGTGTTGATGTGTCCGCCGTGCAGCGCGAACTCGATCCGCCCGGCCTGGGTGCAGCCCAGGTTGGCACCTTCGCCGATCACCTTGGCGCGAACGTCTGTTCCATCAATCCGCAAGGCGTCGTTGGCCGGATCGCCCACCTGGACGTTGTTCTCGGCGCTGCTTTTCACATAGGTGCCGATCCCGCCGAACCACAGCAGATCGACCGGGGCCTTGAGAATCGCGGTGATCAGACTGTCAGGGTCGATCGTTTCGGCCTCGATCCCCAGCATTTCCCTTACGTCCTTGCTCAGCGGGATTTCCTTGGCCGAGCGCGGGAACACGCCGCCGCCCTTGCTGATCAGCTTTTTGTCATAGTCATCCCAACTGGAACGCGGCAGGGCGAACATCCGGGCCCGTTCGGCCCAGCTCTTGGCTGCGTCGGGACGGGGATCCAGGAAGATGTGGCGGTGATCGAAAGCAGCAACCACCAGGATCGCCTTCGACAGCAGCATTCCGTTGCCGAACACATCGCCTGACATGTCGCCGCATCCGGCTACCCGCACTGCATCTTTCTGAACGTCGATGCCCATTTCCAGGAAGTGCCGCTGGACCGAAAGCCAAGCACCCTTGGCGGTAATGCCCATCGCCTTGTGATCGTAGCCTTTCGACCCACCGCTGGCGAATGCGTCGTCGAGCCAGAAATCGAATTCTTCGGCTATGCCGTTAGCGGTGTCGGAGAAGGTTGCGGTGCCCTTGTCTGCGGCCACTACGAAATAGGGATCCTCGCCATCGTGGATGACGACGCCGGCCGGGTGCACCACCTTGCCTTCAACGATGTTGTCAGTGATGGACAGCAGGGTCCGGATGAAAAGCTTGTAGCTTTCCTTGCCCTCGGTCAGCCAGCCATCGCGGTCACGCACCGGATCGGGCAACTGCTTGGGGTAAAATCCGCCC
This sequence comes from Sphingomonadales bacterium, assembly GCA_017302775.1. The sequence goes on along the minus strand of JAFLDC010000218.1, from coordinate 3,902 downwards.
TTGGCACCAGCCGGCACGATCACCGCATTCTTGACCTTCTGGGCCTTCATCAGGCCGAGCACTTCGGTACGGAAGTCGTCGCGTCGGTCAGACCAGCGCAGTCCGCCGCGCGCGACCGGGCCGGAGCGCAGGTGAATCCCCTCAACCCGTCGCGAATAAACGAATATCTCGCGCCATGGCAGTGGCTTGGGCAGGCCAGGGATCAAAGCAGAATCGAGCTTGAAGGCCAGCGCGACAGCGCCTGCCGGGGCAAAAGCGTTGCTCCGCAGGCAGGCTTCAACCACAGCGCGGAACTGGCGCAGCAGCCGATCATCATTGATCGCCTTGACCTGACTCAGGCCGGTGCGGATGGCGTCCTGCGCGGCGGCTTCGGCATGGTTACGTTCACCCTTGAACGCGGGGTCGTGCCGAACGGCGAACAGTGTGATCAAGGCACGCGTGACGCCCGGTGCATTCTGCAATGCATCGACCGCAGTGGGCACGGAATAATTGAGCCCGGCCTGCCGCAGATAGCGATACCAGGCCCGGAGCCAGTTGGCCTCCCGCGCGCTCAATGCCACGGCGGTGATCAGGCGGTTGAATGGGTCGTCCTCTGCCAGACCATTGAGCACGTCGCTGATCGCGTTCCCGATCGCTTCCGAACGGTCCAGCAAAATGCCCGGATCCAGCCCTGCCGGCGCTGCAAGCAGAAAGTCGTGGATGGTGCCCAGCGTGCCGGGCTCCTCGCCCTTGGCTTCCAGCTCGGTCGGAATATCCTCGATCACCCGGAAGCCGAAGTTCTCCAGCGCAGGAACCACATCGGACAGAGCCAGTGAACCGGTTCGCTGGTACAGCTTGAGTCGCAGTACGCCCGGTTGATCGTCGCTCATGCGGTGGAGCCTGGCATCGCGCCGCGGGCCTGCTTCGTCGCTGCCCGACAGGCGGCGCAACCGGGAAATGTCGATTGCAGCTTCCGCAGCGCCGTATTCCGTACGGTACGAGAGAGGGAATGCCTCGGCATAGCGGTTGGCAATGGCTGCGGCGCGCGATGGTTCGACGCTGGCAGCGATTTCAGATTCAACAGCATCCGCCCAGCCGCGCAACATTGCACCCAGCCGTGCATCCAGCGCCGCCTCGTCGGGAAGCCGGGCGACCTCGGGCAGGTCCAGCACCACCTGGATCAAGGCCAGCTGGCCGTCGATCTCGGTGCTCCAGTCAAGCACCGGGGCGCCTGCCGCCTCCACCAGCATGGCCTGAACCTGCAAGCGGGTCGCAGTGGACATCGCATCGCGGGGAATCCAGACAAAGGCATAGAGATGCCGTTCCAACGGGGCGCAAACCAGCGCCAACTTAGGACGCGGTCGGTCGGTCAGGCTCATGGTTGCAGTAGCGACGCGCTCGATATCGGCGTCGCTGAAGCTGACCAGCAGATCGTGCGGCAATGTGGTCAATGCATGCACCAGCGCCTTGCCGGCATGGCCCTGGGCGGAAAACCCGAAACGCTTAGCCAAATCGGCCAGGTTCGAGCGCAACCGTGGAACCTGGGTCGGAGACGCCGCCAGCGCCGCGCTGGTCCAGATCCCGGCGTGGACCGACAGTGCCGCGACCCGGCCTTGCTCGATGACGGGCAGGATAAACAGGTCAAGCGGCGTCCGGCGGTGCACGCGCGATGAATGGTTGGACTTCACCACCAACGGAATGCGCGTCCCTTTGCGACTCTCAAACCAGGCGAAAGCGCGGTCGAAGGAAATCGGGCCGAGCAGGGTCTTTGCGCTCTTGCGGCAGATGCCCAGCGCGCCGCTCTGGCTGCCGTCACGATGGCGGGTTACATGGCCGAGCTGGGTCAGCATACCGTCCTTGAACCAGCGCAGCAGGGCCGCCCCTTCGCCGTCGGCGCAGGCATCTGCATCGGCGGCCATGACTTGCTGCATCTTGGGCCAGTCCTGCACCGCGGCGCGGACATCGGCCAAGGTCGCCTCCAACGCGCGCTCCAGTTCGCGGCGCTGCCGGGCATCTGCCCGGCTGGTCTCGATATAGACCATTGATTCCCGCTTTTCTCCCGCCGCATCGCCCGGAACGATCTCCGTCAGCTGACCCGCGGCACTGCGCCGTACCGCGACAACGGGGTGCAGCAGCCGATCGATTGCCAGGTTGTGGGCTGCAATCGTCGAAGCGATCGAATCGACCAGAAATGGCATGTCGTCGTTGATCAGCGCCAGCCGCATGAATCGTTCCCCGGCGGCACCGGAGACCGACTCAATGGAGATTGCCGCCGCGCCGCTGGCCCGTTCGCTTGCGGCGGCAGCCGTAAATTCAGCGGCCTGAACCAATGCATCGACAGTAAAGGGTGGATCGCCGGGCAGCATCGCATCGGACAGGCGCTGCGCCAGAACCTTGGCGATGGTTTTGGCGGTGGCGGATTTGATGGTCATCGCGGGCGAGCTCCTCGGGCGGACAGGCCGCCATCCTGCATGTTATTTTATTGCCATCAGATGTAGCAATTGTGCGCACTCTAAGCGAAGATGGTCTCAATCGCAACCACCTTGCCCCTAGGGAATAGGCCTTAACGCAGCGCGTTTACAGTCAGTTCGAGCGAGCGACGACGCAGCGCTGGATCGAACACCGCGCCTGAAACAATGATCTCGTCCGCGCCGGTCCGTTCGGCGAAACGCTGCAGATCGGCGCGGACCGTGGCGGGTCCGCCGACGGCGCTGGCCTGGCGCATATGCTCCAGCATCGCCAGCTGCCCCGGCGGCAAGGTCTGGCGATAGCCGGGCCGCGGTGGCTGGAGCCGTCCGGGATTGCCGCTGCGCAAGGCGACGAAGCTCTGGTCCATGGAGGTGGCCAGCAAGGCCGCTTCCTCGTCGTCCTCTGCCGTGATGACCGTCATCGCTGCCATGACATGCGGCTGTTGCAGCACGGCGGAAGGCCGAAATTGCTGGCGATAGAGGCCCAGCGCCTGATCGAGATAATCCGGGGCGAAATGCGAAGCAAAGGCATAGGGCAGGCCCAGTGCGGCGGCCAGGCCTGCGCCAAACAGGCTTGAGCCGAGAATCCACAGGTCGATCGCCGCACCGAAACCGGGCGTGGCCTTGATCGGCATTTCCGGATCGCCGGTGAACAGGGCCCGCAGTTCGACCACGTCCTGCGGGAAATACTCCGCGGCCCGGCCCAGATCCTTGCGCAGCGCCTGGCCAAAGCGCGCGTCCGCGCCGGGGGCCCGGCCCAACCCCAGGTCGATACGTCCGGGAAACAGCGCATCCAGCGTGCCGAACTGCTCGGCAATGACGAAGGGGTTGTGGTTGGGCAGCATGATACCGCCAGCGCCGATCCGGATGGTCCGGGTGGCATGTCCGATGTGCGCGATGACGACTGACGCAGCACCGCCTGCTACACCATCCATAGCGTGATGCTCTGCCACCCAGAAGCGCTTGTATCCGGCATCTTCTGCCGTTCGGGCCAAGGCGGCGGCATCGTGCAGGGCATCGCTGACCGTTCCGCCTTCGCGCACGGTCACCAGATCAAGGACGGAAAGGTCAATCACTTGGTCGATGGTGCGGCCGAAGGGCCCAATTGGTCAAGATAGCTTTGCGCAGTCCGGGCCGCCAGGCTCCCCGGTGCTGCTTTTATGACCGATTGCCAGGATTTGCGGGCGGCGTCATCGCGGCCAGACAGCACGGCGATCACGCCGGCTTCGAGGCCGATTTCGGGATCGACCGGCATCAGTTGAGCGGCGCGTTCGATCTGCGCCTGAGCCTCCGCCAGCTTGCCCAGCCGTCGGTTTAGCGTGGCAGAGAGCAGCCAGGCTTGATGGTTGGCTGGATCGGCAGCACGCGCCGCCGTCAGTGCAACGGCTGCCCCATCAAGGCGCTCCAGCCCGACAAGCGCCCGGGCGCGATCGACCTCTATGACGCTGCGCAACT
>JAFLDC010000217.1 GCA_017302775.1 Sphingomonadales bacterium | reverse complement strand
TTTATGCCTGCCGCTTCAAGCGTTGCGCTAGGCTGAATGCACCGGTCAGACTTGTACCGAACGGACAAAAATGCCGGGAGGGCGCACAAAGCGCTCTCCCGGCAGATTTCACCCGCGTTCCAGGGGTCGCGCCAGCAGGCGGGCGAAGCGATCAGGGCCGGACGATTCCGGAGTTCGTGAAGTTGTCAGTCACCGGGGCGTTAAGGGCGTTCTTCTTGTAGCACATCGCCGCGCCGCCGCGGGCGCGCGGATCGACCCAGGTGAAGCCGCGGCACTGGTTATCCTCGGCGCAAAGCTGCGCGCAGGCCTGCCCGCGGTCATCCGCAGTGGCAATGCCGGTGGTATAGTCACCCGATGGCAGGTTCTGGCCCGGCATGGCACGGAACCGGGCATGTCCGCCCGGGATCGGCCGCGTCACCCGCTGCCAGCCGAATTCCTCTGCGGCCAGCAGGTTGGGCTGGGTTGAGACATCGCCCAGCAAGGCGCCTACCTTGAAGCGTTGCCCGCGATGAGCACCACAGCGTTCCATCACCAGCTGCACCCCTTCGCGAAAATCGCCGCCCTGGGCGGTCCAGCAGCGCCCGTCAAAGCCGGTAACCTGGTAATGGCCAACATCGGGCACGCGCACCAGGAACCAGTTCTGGTCAGCGGAGCCCAGCCGCTGCGGCAAATCGCCGGGGCGGGTATCGCAGGTGACCTCGTCAACCGCAGGGGGCCCGAATACCACGCCGCGGGCTGAGGTCAGGCATTTTTCGCGCGTCATGATCCGCCAGACCACCGAGGAGGCATTGAGCGGGGCCGCGGTGGTGACGCCGTTGGGGACGAATTCCAGATGCTGGTCAAAATTGTTGGGATCGCAGGGCCGCAGCACCAGACGCGGCAGGCGGGTAATCGCCCCGTCGCCTTCGCGCTCAGCACACAGGTTTACTCCTTGGGCCCGGACCAGGTGCGGGCCCGGTGCCGGATCGGTCCACAAATCAGGCCCGGCGAAGGGCCCGGCGAGCAACAGGGCAGGACTGGCAAGAGCGGCCAGGGCGGCGGCAACAGCCACGAATTTGCGCATGTAGGTTCTCCTGTCAAAAGGGGTCAGCGTACGATGCCGCTGAAGATCTTGCCGTAGGACAGTCGCCCACGATGAATGGGTCGGCCCGCCTCGCTGCGCCATGTGCAGATCGGTTTGGCGGCATCGCGATAGCCGGCAGCAGTCCAGGTCCAGGCCTTGCATTCGGTCAGTTCGGCGCAGCGGCGCATGCAATACTGACCGCCGTCGGCGATCGTTTCGAACGTGGAATAGCGCGTCCCGGTCAGGTCAACGCCGTTGGCGGGGGACAGCCAGTAGGGACCATCGGCAAAGGGATACCACTTGCTGCGAGCCAGCGTGGCGGATTCGATATCGACGGCCAGCGGCATCACCCATTCCAGCATGAACCGTTGGTCGGCGTTGCCATTGCAGCCCCAACGGATCAGATCGGTGCCCAGATCGCGCGAGCCGCCCCGCACCGCGATGCAATCCGGGCTGTCGGCATTGCTGGCGGCAAAGCGCAGCTCCCACGCGTTGGGCGCCATCTGCTGAACCAGAAAGCGCTGGTCGTCATTGCCGGCGCCGGTCCAGCTTTCCCCGCCGGGCACCTCGCAGCCGCGCGCCTCGATCCGGGCCGGGCCGAATACCACGCCCGGTGCACTGGTGACGCAGTTGGAAAGCTGGCCTGGCACCGGGGCGCGGCCATTGTGAACCACCGGCGTGACCACGCGGATGCTGTGTCCCCCGGCCGGATGGGGGACAAAGGCAAACAGTTCAAAATTGTCATCCAGCCGGGGAATAATCGTGGGCTGGCAGGTATATTGCTTGAGCCGTTCCTGCGCATCGGGGGCCAGGCTGCGGCTGACGTTGAGGCAGTACCCGGAATGCAGCACCCGCAACCGGTAGTAACCGGGCCGGGGGCCGCGCGGCCGGTACAGTGCTTCGCGTTGCTGCGCGGTAATTTCGCCGGTGGTCAGTTTCCCCTCGATCGGGCCCGGATTGTAGACCAGTGGCGGCGGATCGCCCTCTGCCCGGGCCGCGGTGAAAGGCATCAGGGCCAGGGCGGCCAGGAAAGGCAGGAAGGCAAACCGCAGGACACACTCCGGATCGTTGCTGGCAGGGCAGGTCTGCCACTCCGGACGCAACCCCGCTCTACCCGAACGGGTAGGGGACAACGGCTTTGCGCTGGTCAGATCGGGCTGGGCAAATCGCCGGTCGGCAGATCGTGCGACCAGTGCAGCGGGGTCCGGTCGATCAGCTGGACCAGCTGCGACTGGCGGTTGACCCCGGTCTTGGCGAAGATCCCCTTCAGCAGAAACCGCGTGGCGTTGGCCGATACACCGCGCAGCTGGCAGTAATCCTCGGTCGATCCGCCATCGGCCAGCATCGCGGCGAGCCGCGCTTCGGCATGGGTCAGCCCAAACCAGTCCCGCAAGTGGTCAATATGGGTTTCGGTCACTGCCGGGTTGTGCGCCGCCACGATCATCAGCCGGGCCTGCCCGTTGGCGGTATCCGCGCCGCTGATCCGCTCGGGATTAATCCGCATCGCCATGGCGGCCCGCTCGCCCGGCGCGCCGGTGGCGAGGCGGAACGGCCGGCAGTGACAGGGCCCGTCCGGATCAAGCAACCGGACAAGGTCGTCATGCAGCGCCGCCGTGCCAAGCCGCAGCCGGTTGCCATTGGCCAGGCCCAGTTCCGCGATCAGCGCGTGGCCGCCGGCATTGGCGAAGGCCAGTTCCAACGTCTCGGTCAGCAGCAGGACCGGCGACGGGGCCAGGTTCAATGCCTCGGCGGAATGTGCCGCAGACAGTTCTGCCTCACCGATCCGCCGGGCAATCCGAACCGCGCGCTGAATGTGCGGCAGACACAGCGTGACCGCTTCTTGCAGCCGTGCGGTCGAGCCGGCATCGGGGCCGGGCAGGCACAGCCCCAGATGATCGCTGCCATGCTTGTCGAGCGCGCCGATCAGGCCGACTTCCATACCAAACAGGCCCAGGAACTGCGTGGCGAAGGGCCGCTCGTCCGCCCGATGATCGGCGCCTTCCTGCTCATCAGCTTCCTCGGCGCCTGGAACAACTTCATCGGTCCGCAGATCATCCTCCAGTCGCCCGAGCTGCAGCCCCTCTCCGTCGCCCTCAACAACCTCCGCGGCGTCTATGGCACCGACTATGGCCTCATCATGGCCGGCACGCTCGTGTCCATCGCGCCCGTGATGTGCCTCTTCCTCCTGCTCCAGCGCGAGTTCATCTCCGGGCTCACCGCCGGCGCCGTGAAGGGCTGACGCCCAACGCCAATCCAATTTTTCCATGCCACAGCTGGTCTTTCCCGCCAAATTCGTCTGGGGCGTCGCCGCCGCCGCCCCGCAGATCGAGGGCGCCATCGCGCGCGACGGCAAGGGTGAGTCGGTGTGGGACCGCTTTGCCGCGCAGCCGGGCCGCATCAACCACGGCGACACGCTCGAGCCCGCCTGCGACCACTACCGGCTTTTTCGCCGCGACTTCGCGCTCATGCGGCGCCTGGGCATCCGCCACTACCGGCTGTCGCTCGCGTGGCCGCGCATCTTCCCGACGGGCGATGGCGCGCCGAATCGCAAGGGCCTCGACTTCTACCACCGCGTCCTCGACAGCCTGGAGCGCAACGAGATCACCCCCTGGGTCACCATGTTTCACTGGGATCTGCCGCAAGCCCTCGAGGACCGCGGCGGCTGGCGCGCGCGCGCGACGGTGGACGCCTTCGCCCGCTACGCCGACACGATTGTCCAGGCCTACGGCGACCGCGTGAAGCGCTGGATCACGCTCAACGAGATCAACTGCTTCACGACTATGGCTTATGGTGGCCGGTCCAAGGCCCCGGGCCTCCTCCTCGGGCCGAAGGCCGTCAACCAAACCAAGCACCACGCCCTCCTCGCCCACGGCCACGGCGTGCGCGCCGTGCGGGAGTTTGGCGGCCGCGGCGCGCAGGTTGGGCTCGCCGACAATTGCGCGGTCGCCGTGCCGGTGACTGAAACGCCGGGCGACATCGCCGCCGCGCGCGCCTGGTTCGCCACCCAGAACGAGTCGCTGCTCGATCCCATCTACCGTGGCCGCTACGCCGTGGGTTTCCTGCGGCGCTGCGGCTCCACGCGCCCGCGCGTGCAGCCGGACGATTTCAAGCTCATTGGCCTCCCGACGGATTTCCTGGGGCTCAACATTTACAGCGGCGCCTTCATTCGCCGGGGGAATCGCGGCCGGCCTGAGGCCCTGCGCCTGCCGAAGAACTACCCGCGCACCGACTCCGACTGGCTCAACCTCCTCCCGCAGGCCCTGCACTGGGGCCCGCGCTTTGCGCACGAGATCTATGGCGCCAAGGCCATCTACATCACCGAAAATGGCTGCGGCTATGATGACGAACCGGTCGTGCGCGCCGAGGTGCACGACCTGCACCGCCGCGACTACCTGCGCAACTACCTCGGCGAACTCCACCACGCGATCACCGACGGCGTGCCGGTGAAGGGCTACTTCCTGTGGTCGTTCATGGACAACTTCGAGTGGACCGACGGCTACACCCGCCGCTTCGGCATCGTGCACGTCGACTACCGCACCCAGCGCCGCACGCCCAAGCTCAGCGCTCACTGGTACTCTTCGGTGATCCGGGAGAACCGCCTGGTTTGACAGCGCCGGCTGGCTACTTCGACTGACGCCGCTTAACTGTATTTCCCGTCTTCGCTTTCATGTTCCCGTTACTCCTACGACTCCCTGCGTTTGTTTCGCTTTGCGCCGTCCTCTTGACCTTGGCCCCCGCGGCGGCGGCCGAGGGTGGTGGTTTTGTCCAGGTCCGCGGCACGGAACTCGTGGACGGCGCCGGCCGGCCGCTTTTCCTGCGCGGCATCGGACTCGGCAACTGGCTGCTGCCCGAAGGCTACATGTGGCACTTCAAGCATGCTGTCGGCCCCCGCCAGATCCACGAGGTCGTGGCCCAGCTCATTGGCGATGCGGGCGCCCGGCGCTTTTGGTCTGAATGGCGCGAGCGCTACATCACGGCGGCGGACGTGCGCCTCATCCGCGAACTTGGCTTCAACTCCGTCCGACTGCCGCTGCACCACGGGTTGTTCATCGATCCGGAGCGGCCCGGCGAACCTGCGGGTCCCGGATGGGCGTTGCTCGATCGGTTCATCGGCTGGTGCAAGGCCGAGGGGGTCTATGTCCTCCTCGATCTGCACGGCGCTCCCGGCGGCCAGACCGGCACAGGGATCGACGACAGCCCGGGCTACCCGTTCCTGTTCGTCGACGCTGAGAGCCAGGACCTCACCGTGGCGCTGTGGCGGCAACTCGCGACCCGTTACCGCGACGAGCCGATCGTGC
>JAFLDC010000216.1 GCA_017302775.1 Sphingomonadales bacterium | reverse complement strand
GGTCCACGCAGGATCAGGTCCGCGATTCATTGCTGGTGCTGATGCGATTTGGCATAGTCGGCAAAGCGCCTGACCTTCAGGGTCACATTCACGGTTCCTGCCTTGGCAAATCGCAGTGAAATCGGAACGTCGTCACCCTCGACGAACGGCGCATAGAGGCCCGAAAACATCAGATGGTAGACGCCCGGTGCCAGGGCAACCCGCTTGCCCGGAGGTATCGCGAGATGCGTGAGCTCGTTCATTTTTGAGATGCCACCCTTGCTCGGTGTGGCATGGAGCGTCACCTGCTCCGCCCACGGGCTGCTGGCGGACAGCAAACGATCTTCAACACCCTGCCGGTTGACGATCACCAGGTAGCCGGCAGCGGTCTGAGAACCGGGGAACATCGCAGGCGCCCAGGGGTCGATGATCGAGATCGGACCATCGACCTGAGGCTGCTCGTGCTGCCGGTGGAGCACCTCGCCGGAAGTATGCGGCGAATAGCAGGTTGTGAGCCACGCTGTAGCGACGAGGGCTGCGGCAACAAGGCCGATTTCCGCCTGGATCGTTCGCCGGATCCAAGCGAACGCCATTTCGCTCATGGCGATCCGGGGCGCGAGACCAAGCTTGTTGATCCCGGCCAGCCCGAGCAGGACGATCAGGATGCCGCCCTTGACCATAAGCATCTGCGTGTAACGCTGGGCCGGATCGAACCTGAACTGGAGCAACAGCGCAGCGGTGGTAGCGCCAGCCGCGATCAGCAAACCCACAATCCACATTGCCTGCTGGCTGAAGCGCATAGTCAAGGAGGCGAAGGCCTTGCGGTCCATCACTATGCTGGCCCGCAGCAAGACCAGCAGACCGCCAAGCCACCATGCTGCGGCGCTGACATGAAGCACAACCGCTGCCGAGCTGACGATGCCTTGCGTGGCGGCATGGCCGACGACGCCAAACGAGAGCAAGATGGCAGCCGCGCACAGCTGCCGAACCAGTGGACCAGCCGCCGCGGCCAAAGTGAGTCCGCCAAACAGCTGAAGTGCAAAGGCTGCGCCAAGCGGCGACCCGATGAGCGCTGTCCGGGCAGCCTCGTCATCAAGCCCGCCGAGCCGAACTAGAAAAAGAGCCGCAGCTATCAAGGTAGCGCCCGCCAGAACAAGCCCTGACAAGCGGATCACGCGGGTCAATTGCGCGGCGCCGGTACTGCTATCATACCTCAACGAGGCCAGCGTGATGACACTTCCCGCACCGGTCAAAGCCGAAGCATAGGCAATTGCTCTTACCGCCGAGCTCAGCGCCTCGAACATGTCAGCGCGCCGGCGCGCGCAAGACGATAATGATGCTGCCTTCGATCACGTGGCCATCGCGCGACAGCGCACGCCAGCGAATTTCGTTGCGTCCACGCACCAGTGGCGGCCTCCGCGAGGAAAAAGTCAGTGCGCTGCCGACGGGCGTAAAGGCCAGCTGTCGTTGTCCGGACGCGTTGACCAGGGTGAGCGCTGTGAGCGAGGCAGGCTCGACAAAAGTCAGGGTGAGCACCGGTGGCGGCGCGGTGAGGACGCTGCCGCTCACCGGGTTCGCGGTCCGCAGCGCAGTGTGGGCCTGGACTGCGGTTGTCATCGTCGCCGCCAGCACAGGAACCAGAAGTCGAATTGCGGATCGAAGTGTCATTTCTTCGCCTTTCTGAGCCATGGATTTGCAAAGCGCGGCTCGCGCAGGAATTGTTCGTCGGTCAGTGCATTGAGAAAAGCGATGAGGTCGGAGCGATCCTGGGCGGTTAGCGTGAAGCCCGATATGAAAGAGCTTTTGAAGGGGTTCGCGTGGCCGACGCCTGCATAGGGCCCGGTCCCGATCGTCCGGCCGCCAGCCGCATAGTGATCGAGCACACCATCCAGCGTGGCAATCGAGCCGTCATGCATATACGGACCCGTAACCGCAACATTGCGCAGGCTCGGCGCCCGAAACCGCCCCATGTCTTCGGGCCGCCCGGTGATTTCCATGATCCCGGTGTTGTCAGCGGGGTAGGCGCCGTTGCCGTCGAGATTGTAGAGCCCGGTATTGTGGAAAGCGACCTCGCCGGCCCGGTTGCGCTCGTGCAGAACGGTATCCGAGAAATTAAGCCCGTTGTGGCAATGATGACATTCCGCCCGTTCGGAAAAGAACAGGGCCTCGCCGCGAATGACGGCGTCCGAGACCGCATCGACATCGCCTTCGTAGCGATAGCGGTCATAGGGTGCGTTCACCGAAATGATGGTACGCTGAAAGGCCGACAGGGCGCGCACGATGGTCGCCATCGAAATCTGGCCGCGTACTTCGGGGAAAGCCTGCGCAAAAAGCCGGCGGTAGATCGGTTCGTCGTTCAGTCGGCGAACAACCTCTTCGTCCATTCCGGCGAGGCCCAGTTCAACAGGTTCCTGGCCAAGCAAGGGCACCAGCGCCTGTTGTTCAAGATGCTTGAGCAGCGGGTTGGACCAGGTCAGCACCGGGAAATAGGCAACATTGGCCAGCGACATCGCGTTGCGATGCGTGAGATCGCCCGTGACACCCGGCGACCGGGGCAGGCCATCGGTGAATGCACGCGCCTGTTCGTGGCAACTCGCACACGATTTGGATCCGTCGCGCGAAAGCCGCGTATCGTAGAACAGATATCGGCCAAGCTCGACCTTGGCCGGGGTCGTCGGGTTCGATGCCGGTTCAAGCGGCCTCGGCGTCCATGCGGGCAGTCCGAAGTCGTATTTGCTGGGCACCATGGCGTCGATCGGCTGAAGAGCACCAGCCTGCCGTTGCCCGGCATGCGCGACGCTGAACGCGAGCAACAAGCCGGACAACAGCAGGCAGACCGTGGCAGGGCGCATAGCCTTACTCCGCCCGTACCCACTGCTGGCCTGCGGACGGTTTCCCTTCGAATGCAAGGCCAAGCCGGTCGAAGATTGCCGCGCAGTCCGGATCGGGTCCGGACATGCAGCCTGATGCCGTACGCGGCGTATTGACCGTGATGTCGGTGCCCGCAAGCAACGCCGCAAAATCCAATACGACCGTTGACGAGGTGAGAATAAAACCATCAAGGCGATAGCTTGAACGGTTGGATACCCTGCACGGCGCACTTGGCGCTTTCATCAGCGGACCATCGCCGCAATCGGTGCTTCCGATATGGATCGAAAAGCCGGTGGCAGCATTCGGGCCGCCCGCACCCCCGCTCGTTTCAAGATCGACGGTCGTAAACTTGTATCCCGCGCGCCATGGCCAGGTCAGCCCGGTCACGTTAAGCGGCGCGGCGGCCAGCGTCGGGTCCTGGTGGTTCACCGCCTGCGGGACGCCGATCTCGAAGACAAGGCCGCGATAGGTGCCTTTGGGAACAGTCCCGCGCACCACCATGTTGGTGCCTGGGTTTCCGTTGCAGTTGCCGGTCCGGTCCTCGAAGTCGAGCAGTGCGACCTGCCCGCTTTACCACTGGCCGTCCGGAGTCAGCCGGACGGGAACTTCACGTCCCCTGGCATCGATCAGCCTCACCGCTGAGACAAAGATCCGCATATCCTGGAATTGCATCCCCGCCTTGGCGGTGCCGATGTTCGCATAGGCTTGGCCGCAGCGGGCAGGCTCGGCGCCGACGCGGGGATCAAACCGGATTTCCACCGGCTGCATCCGCGGTGTTGCGATCAACGCTGCGGACCCGGCTGTAGCCAGCGGACAAATCAGCCGGCCCGACCCCATAGGCAAGCTCAGCCTCGAGACCGCGGCGGCGCGCCTTGCTGACATTCTGGTACTGGAAGATGAGACCTGTACCACTGAAGGGGAAGGTCCGGGTGAAGCTTCCGACCGTCCGCGAGGTGATGAGATCGCTGACATTGCTGGTGAACCAGCTTGCGCGAACGGAAAGGCGATCGCCTCCGGCAAAAATATCCGCCGTATGATAGCCCAGCCCGATATCGTACTCTTCGGCGCTTTCCGGTTTCAGCGCGGTGTTGGGGCGGAAATTGAACAAGGCCGAAGTCCGGCTGAGGTTCTGGTATAGTTCCGAAACGGTCGGGGCGCGATAGGCCCCGCCGTAACTGCCCCACAACAGCAGACCCGCAACCGGGCGCGCTGCGATGGTCCCCTTGAAGGTCACGCGCTCCGTCTTCTGGTCAGGCGCAACGGCTGTATCGACCGACGTCCTGAACTGGTCCCAGCGGACAGCCGGGGTGATGGACAGCCATGGCGCAAGGCTGATTTCGTTCTGCGCGAAGGCGCCAGACACTGTCTGCTTGCCGTTCGGGTTGACCGTGTCCGGCGAGCCGTTGCTGACGTTCTCGTTGCGCTCCTCATAGGCATCGATCCCGAGCGTCAGCTTGTTGCTGATGCCCCCGAAAGAGAACTGGTGGGTCGAGAGCAGCGAGCCGCCCGTGGTCCGCGTCATTGAGTCCGACCCGGTGAGACTGAGATAGGGATCGGTGACCCAGCGCAGCGAGGTTCGGTAAACGGTCGCCTTGATCGCCCAGCTGCCGGAATCGTTGCCGCCGGTCAGATTCAGCACACTTTCATGCGCCTTCACTGTGTGCGGCTGCCTGGCAACGAAACTGTTATCCGCCTGCGGGTTGTTGGGGCCGAAATCGTCAAGAGTGAAGAACTTCTGAGACGCCTCGGCGCGGAAATTGCCAAAAGTGACACCAACCTTGGCCAGCCAGGTCTTGGTGTTGCTGTCCGCCGGATCGAGATCGCCGGCATTTCCCCCCATCCGGATCTTGCCGGAATCGCGGAACGCCACGGCAAAGAGCGCATCGACCGCACCGGCCCGCCCATATACCTGCCCGCCATACCGCTGGGCATGGCTGCCGGACTGGTACTGCGCGAAAGCGCGGGCTCCGATATCCTTCCCCGCTGCGAGCTGGCTCTGCGCCGAGATCGTCTCGAAAGCCAGCACACCGCCAAGCCCGCCGGCGCCATAAAGGGCAGAACTGGCCCCTTTCAGGACTTCGGCCCGCTGCAGGAAGCTGGGGTCAACATAGAGCGGCGAGCGCAAGGTCTCGGTCGTATTGCGCCGGGCACCGTCGACCGTAACGATGATTTGCCGCCGGTCGAAGCCGCGAATGGCAGGCATTTCGCCCTGCTGGCGCGGCCCGCCACCGACGTTGACGCCGGGGAGCAGGCGAAGCGCATCATAAGGTGACTGCGACTGGCGATCTTCGTATTGCAGCGACGTCACGACAGACACCGGCGCAGCGGTTTCCGCGAGCGGGCGCGGCGTTCGGGTGGCGATCACGACGATCGTGTCCTGTCCGGACGGTACAGCTTCCTCTGCATAGGCCGGGGAGGCGAGCACGGAAGCGCCCAACAATGCGGTGCGGAATGTCAATTTCATGGGTTTTCCCTGTTTCTGGAATTGGGTCGAAACTTCTCAGCTCTTGGC
>JAFLDC010000215.1 GCA_017302775.1 Sphingomonadales bacterium | reverse complement strand
CAGCTTGCGGTACTGATCGGCCACCCCTTTCAGGATTTCATCGCCGATCCGGTGATCCTCGGTGAAATCGACCGACAGGGCCCACAACCGGATGATATCCGCGCCATAGCTTTCCATCACCTTCAAGGGATCGATGGTGTTGCCCAGCGATTTGGACATCTTCATGCCCTTGGCGTCCATGGTGAAGCCGTGAGTCAGGACCGCCTTGTACGGTGCATGGCCGCGCGTGGCACAGGCTTCGAGCAGGCTCGACTGGAACCAGCCGCGATGCTGGTCACTGCCTTCCAGATAGAGATCGGCACGCGGGCCGGTCCAGCCATCGGGCCGGGCCAGATCGGGCCAGCGCCCGCTTTCCAGCACGAAGGCATGGGTTGAACCGGAATCGAACCACACGTCCAGAATGTCGGTGACGCGTTCGTAATCTTCCAGCCGATGATCGGGGCCCAGGTATTCCTGCGCCCGCTCGTCAGACCAGGCATCGACCCCGTCTGCCATGACCGCCGCGACGATCCGCGCGTTGACCGCCGGATCGCACAGGTACTGGCCGGTCTTGCGGTTGACGAACAGCGTGATCGGCACGCCCCAGGCGCGCTGGCGGCTGAGCACCCAGTCCGGCCGTCCTTCAACCATCGCGCCGATCCGGTTGCGCCCCTTTTCGGGGACGAAGCGGGTGGCGGCGATGGCCTGCATCGCCGTTTCGCGCAGGGTCTCGCCCTGGGCCTGATCGGCGCGGATGCCGGCTTCGGTCGCGCACAGCGGGGTCTGCCGATCGATCGTGCGGTCCATCGGCACGAACCACTGCGGGGTGCAGCGATAGATCACCTTGGCCTTGGAACGCCAAGAATGCGGGTAGGAGTGCTGGTAGTCCGTGCTCGCCGCCAGCAAACCTCCAGCGGACTTGAGGTCGCTGCAGATCGGCCCGTCCGGCGCGTTGAACTTGGGATTGATGACCGAGCCTTGCCCGCCGAGCCAGGCCCAGTCGGCGCGGTACTTGCCGTCACCCTCAACCGCGAAGACCGGCTCGATCCCGTGGGCCTTGCACAGCAGGAAGTCGTCCTCGCCGTGGTCGGGCGCCATGTGGACGAGGCCGGTGCCGCTGTCGGTGGTAACGAAATCGCCGGGCAGGAACGGACGCGGCCTGGCGAAGAAGCCGCCCAGCGCATGCATCGGGTGGCGGGCGATGGTGTCTTTGAAAAGTTGGCTGCCCAAATAGGTGCCGTGACTCTGGCCCCGATCAACTTGGGGGTCGTAACCCCAGCGTTTCATCGATGCACCTTGTTGCGCCGCAGCTACGACGAATCGGCGACCACTAAATTCGACGATTTCGTACTCAACATCCGGCCCATAAGCCAAAGCCTGGTTCACCGGGATCGTCCACGGCGTCGTCGTCCAGATCACCGCATGCGCGCCAACCAGCTCGGCAATCGGCGATTCCGTGATCTCGAACGCCACGTCGATCTGGGTCGAGGTGATATCCTCGTACTCGACCTCCGCCTCGGCCAAGGCGGTCTTTTCAACCGGGGACCACATCACCGGCTTGGCCCCGCGATAAAGCTGGCCGCTTGTCGCGAACTTGAGCAGTTCAGCCACGATCGTGCCTTCGGCCTGCGGGTCCATGGTCAGATAGGGATGGTCCCAGTCACCCATGATCCCCAGGCGCTTGAGCTGTTCGCGCTGCACATCCACCCAGGCTTGCGCATAGGCGCGGCATTCGGCGCGGAATTCGATCGGATCGACCTGATCCTTGTCGAGCTTCTTCTTGCGGTACTGTTCCTCGATCTTCCACTCGATCGGCAGGCCGTGGCAATCCCACCCGGGTACATAGGGCGCATCCTTGCCCAGCAGGTTCTGGGTTCGGCAGACCATGTCCTTGAGGATGTGGTTGAGCGCGTGGCCGATGTGCATATCGCCATTGGCATAGGGCGGGCCATCGTGGAGGATGAACTTCTCGCGCCCGGCGCGCGCATCGCGCAGCTGGCGGTACAGGTCCGCATCCAGCCAGCGCGCCAGAATCCCCGGCTCCTTCTGCGGCAATCCGGCTTTCATGGGAAAGTCGGTCTTCGGCAGGAAGACGGTGTCTCGGTAATCTCTCGATTCTGGGCGCAGCGGTTCAGTCATAGCCCGCGGGCCTTAGCGGCGGCGGCGCGGTTGCGCAATTTCTGGTTCGCGCGCCGGGTCACTCGCGCATTTTGCGCCGCCGGTCCAGTTCGCGCGCCAGCTCTGCCTCCAGCACGGGGTTGCGCTTGTTATAGGCCGGGCGCAGCGCCGGGCCGATGGTATAGATATCATCGACCCAGATATAGCCGCCAAAGGTAGCGGGCACCTCGCCCAGCTGCTCGGGCAGGTCGAGCCCCATCGGGCGGTCCTTGTCATCCTGCGGGCCGATCACGATCACGCGGGTGCCAGCGGCATCGGCGCGGGCCATCAGGCGGTTGGGCCAACCGGCAAAGGCCCATTGGTAGTTGAGCGGGATCATCATGGTGGCGCCGCGGCAGGCATCCGGCATCATCCCGAACCAGCCCTGCCAGCCATAAGCCTTGGTGCAGGCCCTGGCGCTCTCCTTGCTCCATACCCAGGCCTGCGGCAGCAGCTGGCGCATCCGCGCGACCGGGCCAGCCTCGACGCTGCCATAAAAGCCGTCGCCAAGGGCGACCGGATCGCGTCCGGCCGCGTTCAGCGCGGCAAGCAGCAGATCCGCCTCGGCCGCGTCCTTCGATTTGAAGTTGAACATCAAGGCTTGCCTGGGAAATGCGGCGAGCACTTCGCCAAGTTCCGGGATCAGGCCGATCCCCTTGCCGCGAAAGGGAAAAGTCTTGCCGCCATCGGCGGTATAGCCATAGCCGGCATCCAGCGCTTTGAGCTCGGCCATGGTGGCGTCGCGGACCGGCCCCTTGCCATTGGTGCGGCAGTCCAGCGTCCAATCGTGAAACACCGCCAGCTTGCCGTCACGGGTCGGGGCGATGTCGATTTCAATCACCTTGCTGCCAAGCTGCGCAGCGTGGAATATCCCGGCCATGGTGTTTTCAAGGGTATCGTGCGTCGGCGGGAAGATCTTGCTGGCGGTGCAACTGTCCCGCGTCAGCCCCGCATCGCTGTACAGCTGATGCGCCCCACGGTGCGCGATCAGTTTGGGATAGCCGCCGGGCGATTTGACCAGCCAGCTGGCATTGATGAAAGTCAGCACCAGGAACAGAAAGGCCAGGGCCGTTCCAATCCGGATCAACCAGCGCCTCATGCCGCTTGTCCCCCCAAAAGATCGCGTGCGCGGGTGCAATCCAGTTCCATCTGCGCGGTAAGGTCTTGCAAACTATCGAATTTCGCCTCCGGCCGCAAATAGTGATGCAGCGCCACTTCGATCTCTTGCCCGTAGAGATCACCGGAAAAATCGAAGAAGTGCGGCTCCAGCAATTCGATCGGGGGATCGAAACTGGGGCGAATGCCCAGATTGGCCGCCCCATGCAGCACTTGTCCGCCCGGCAGTGTCCCGGTGACGGCATAGATCCCGTAAGCCGGGCGCAGATAGCTGCCCAGCGTCAGGTTGGCGGTGGGATAGCCGATACTGCGCCCGAGCTTGGCACCATGTTCAACGGTCCCCCGGATCGCGAAGGGGCGGGTCAGCAAATGCGTGGCCTTGGCGCAATCGCCGCTGCGCAAGGCGTCGCGGATCCGGCTGGACGAGACCACTTCGCCGCCGTCGTTGACGGCGCTGACGGCGCGCGCTGCGACGCCGACAGCGCGGCCGAGCTCCGCCAGCGTTTCGACATTGCCGGCGCGGCCCTTGCCAAAGGTGAAGTCGCCGCCTGTGACTACGCCCGCGGCCGCCAGCCGCCCTGCCAGCAGTTCATGCACGAAGTCCTCGGCGCTGGTCCCGGCGAGGATGCCGTCAAAGCCGAACACCAGCATGGCATCAGCGCCGGCTGCTTCGAACAGTTCCTGGCGCTGGTCGAGCGTGGTCAGGCGAAACGCCGCTGCATCCGGCGCGAAATAGCGGACCGGATGCGGATCGAAGGTGGCAATGATCGCCGGGCGGCCTTCTGCCTTGGCCCATTCGATCGCTTCGGCGGCGACGACCTGGTGGCCGCGGTGAAACCCGTCGAAGTTGCCCAGCGCGATAATCGCGCCGCGCAGCGACGGGGGCATCGGGGCAGTGGCGGACAGCCGCGGGATCGTCATGACCGGCGCTTTGGCTCCAGTTCGGCGGCGCTCATCGGCACCAGCCCGGCCCGGATCAGGCGCAGCGCATTGCCGCCCATGACCGCGCGGATTTCCTCTGCAGTGAAGCCTTCGTCGAGCAGCGCCTGGGTGATCTGCACCAGATGCGAGGTATCGAACCGAACCGTGGTTGCCCCATCGTAATCGCTGCCCAGCCCGACGTGGTCGATCCCCACCAGATCGCGGACATGGCGGATGGCCTTGGCGATCGAGCGCGGGCTGGTATCGCACACGGCCGCATCCCAATAGCCGATCCCGACCACGCCGCCGGTTTTGGCGACGCCCTTGATTTCATCGTCAGAGAGGTTGCGGTTGACCCTGCACACCGCCTGGACACCGCCATGGCTGGAGACCACCGGACGGCGGGCGCTGGCCAGAATATCGCCGACGCACTGGTGGCTGCAATGGGCGATGTCGACGATCATGCCGATCTCTTCCATGCGGCCCATCACTTGCCGGCCCAGCGGCGTCAGTCCGCCCTTGCCGACACCGTGCAGCGACCCGGCCAGTTCATTGTCAAAGAAATGCGTAAACCCGGCCATGCGGAACCCGGCGGCATACAGCTTGTCGAGATTTTCGGCCTTGCCTTCGAGGTTGTGCAGCCCTTCGACCGAGAGCAGCGCGCCGACCGTGCCGCCCGGCTTGTGGGCGGTCAGCAGCCGGTCAACACCGGCCTGATCGCTGACCTTGAGCAATTGCCCGTCTGCAGCGTCTACCGCATGATCGAGCTTTACGGCGTGGAACAGCGAGCGTTCCAGCAAGGACGACCAGGTCCGCCGCGGCTGGAGCTGGGCGATTACCAGCGGGGTGATATTGTCTGTCTCCGCCGTGTTCGAATCATAGTTCTGACCCTTCGGCGATTTGGTAACCGACGAGAACACCTGCAGCGCGACATTGCCTTTTTGCAGCCGTGCCAGATCTTCATGACCCCGGCTGGACGGCTGAGTCAGATCACGCTTCCACATGAGCGTGTCAGAGTGGAGATCGACGATCACCAGACTCTGGTGGAGCGCCGCTGCTTCGGGGCTGACTGGAATGAGTTCCTTGCCGTCGATCCGGTTCATGCTGGACTCAAGATAGCCCGGCACGAACCCGAAAAAGCCAAATGCCGCGATGGCCAGCATCATCAAAGGTATCAGGATCAGTCTGCGCATTGC
>JAFLDC010000214.1 GCA_017302775.1 Sphingomonadales bacterium | reverse complement strand
GCCGGTCATCGATGCCTTAACGTAGACGAGCCGGCCCTTGCCTCCGGGATACTCGATTTCGCCCACCGCGATATGGGTGCCGGCCACCTTCATCGCCTTGGCCGGCAGTTCGCCCCGGTTGAGAATTGGCTCCACCGCACGATGGCTGCTGCGGATCTCCTGCCAGGGAAGCTCGATCCGGATGCCGAGGTCCAGCCGGGCGTAGCGTTGCAGGGCAATGAATGATGCGAAGCTGAGCGATGGGTCCGCCTCCGCATCCACGACCACGATAAGCTCGCAGCGCCGTCGCAGCAGTTCGTAAAGGCCGAGGTTCTCGATATGCCCGCCATCGGTGAGGTAAATCTCCGGAGATTTCTCATCGAGCTGGCTGAACATTTCCTGGATCAGGTACAAACGCTTCCACAGCCGGTCGAACCGGCCGGAGGAAGGCACACGCGGGTTCGGCAACCAGTAGCCGAGGCGGACATTGAGCAGCGCCAGCGTTAGCGCGAGGCCACGAATGGTCTGGCTGCCCATGTTCGATGAGGCGGCAGCACCGGAAATCGCCATGATCGCCGCGGGTTCCAGCACCGGCGATGTAGGATCAGCCAACCGGAAGCCGGTGGAAGCACTGCCATGCGCGACCGGGCTGAACGAGTAGAGATCAGCGTCCCGGCCGCGCTTGTTGACTTCGGGTGAGCCCTGGATGTTCAGCGCAGCATTGGCGATATGCAGTGGCGATGCCTTGGGGTTGGGCAGTCTTGCGGCCGTGGCAAGCGGTCCCGTTTTATGTTTGAGCTTCAGGCCCGGATTAACTTTTCTGATTTCTTCAGCGTCA
The DNA here is from genome assembly GCA_017302775.1 of Sphingomonadales bacterium. The sequence goes on along the minus strand of JAFLDC010000214.1, from coordinate 4,498 downwards.
ACTGCATGGAGGAAGGCAACTTCAAGCCGCTCGCGATAAAGCTGGAATAGCGAATTTGCGTTGGGATCGAGTAGGATACCGGAGACTAGCAGGATCAGGGCGCCGATGCCGATCAACGATTTCTGGTCGAGGGTCAGGGTTTGAAGTTCCAATACGGCATGGAGGAAAGCCAGCCAGATCAGCGCCGGCAGGATGATCGATACCACCCAGAGAGCTACCCGCGCACTGACGCGCCGGACCATCGCGATGCGGCTGGCATCGCGCTCGTCGGCGGCGATCCGGTCGGTGAGGAAGCTGCTGAACAGGGTGCCGAGAACCCCGAGCACGCCGAGGATCCATTCGAAGTTCTGCTTAAGTGTTGCGAAATAGCCGCCGGCCTCCTGAGGTTGTGCTTTCCACGCCGCAAGAGCACCCAGTGCGCACGGCTGAATCTCGATCACCAGTACAGCCAGCCAGAGAACTAGCAGCCAGGTCGCCAGCCGGTTGATCCATGTACCGAACTCGGTGCCAGGCTTCTTCCCCCCAGATCTCAGGATCCCCCAGCCATACCCCAGCAGAACGAAAACCAGCGCGCTCAGCAGCGATACCGGTAACGGGCCAAGCCAAAGCTGGGAAGCCAGCCAATTCATGAGATCGGCTGCAAATCGGTTCAGGCCGAAGGCCGCCGCCAGCCATAACAAGGCCGCGAGAGCAACGACCGAAGCTACCAAGACGATATTCACGAAGATTCCGCGCAGGATCACCACAGACGAGGACAGAAGGTCGATCCAACCATGCGGCATCAGGTAACGGGAATGATCACGGATATGCCTGACGGCTGCCGTGTCTTCGCGGTCATTCAGGTCTTGCAGCAAAAAGGCGCCGCCGGAATTCTGCATACCCTGAATCATGGCTGTGCCGATGTAGCCGCCGCCCGAAACGGTAGAGAGATAATCGAACCTTCCGAGTGCAGAATACTCGATGTCGAGCGCCTTGAAATCAGACGTCGGCGTCTGGCTTTCCCCTGCTGGCGGGCTGTTCCGCTTAACCGTCGCCGCGAGCTTGGCATCCAGCGCCTGCAGCGCGCCTAGCGCGAAAGACGCCGAACGGATTCCCCCGCCCGAAAGCGCGATCCCGGCCAGCGGCATCGTGGCGCCGGCTTCCCCCTGGGTAGCTACTTCTCGACCGTGCGCCTTGCGCCAGGGTGTCAACCAGTCCAGCTCCATCCCAAACACGGTATCGAATTGAACCGTGTGCCCGGAAGACGATGTTGTCGTATTCGCATCCAGCTCGTCCATCCTTCGCCACTCCCCCGTTTGAACCGAAACCGGCACCCCTCCGGCGCGCTCAGGCTCCGAAAAACATGTCCTCGCTATCGTCCAGTGTCGCTGCATCCCGGCCCAGAATTCGGGCGATGCATTCCCAGACCTGACGCAGCCGCAGCACGTGAAGGTCATCCATGATGACCCGGACCATGTGCTTGATCGTGGCGTCCAGTTCCCCGGAACATTCGACAATCTCAATTTTGTCGGAACCACCGGACGTCTCCACGTCAAAACTGGCTACGACCATTGTGTTGGAAGGCAATGCGGCAGCATAGACCCGATAGTCGGTCGGACCATCGAATTGCGGTCCATTCGTGCCAGGCGGTTGCGCGGATGGCTTTACCAGTTTCTTCATTCTGCAGTCGGCAGCCCCGCGGGCAATGCCGATCACCCATTCGGCAAATTCGTCGCTGTTGACCGGCTTGCCCGATGAACCCGGAATGGACGGCATTTTTGAGCCCGAAAGGGATTCGACCTCGCGAAGGGTATTGGTATTCATCAGCAGGAAACTACCGAGAATCTGACGCATCGGCTGGGTGGACTTCAGACTGAGCACGGCCCGTTCGAGATCGAAAATGGTACGGATGTTGAACTGCCGAAGCAGCAGGAAGCGTTCCGGCCCCACGACAGTGCACAACTGGGCCTGCGCAACCCAATCGATCGTCTGGTAGATGCCGAAAGGCGTTTCGACATGCAGCAGGATCGGATTGGCGACAGCGAGATTTTGCACCTCGTAGATTCCGGCCTCCGACAACCGGTGACGGGTGAACATGTCGATGCCGTCAATGACATCGAGCGAGATGGATTTCGTGGCGCTGGCGAAGCGGCCATCGGTCAACTTGACCGCACGCATCAGTTTGCCGCCGACTTTCGCGAGCCAACCTTCTGCCTCCCCTTCTGCCGGTTTTCTTTCAAGACTGGCGCCAATACTTGACATTAGCGTTCGCAAGCCGGCATCCGGCACAAATCCCACCGCGAACAATAACGGATATGTAATCGGCACCGCCCAACCGCTCCAGGCGGCCTGCCCTGGCAGGAGATGGAAAATGGCTACCAGCAACAGGCCAGCAACGCAGCTCTCGAGCAGGTGGTAGCCTGCTTTCAGGAAGGTTGTGGCAGTGAGGTCGAACTGCGTGACCGCTCGGATGATCACCGTCAACGTGCCAAGATAGCTGCCGAGGAACAGCAGGGCGACGGCGCGAAGCATCGGGTTGTCAGACCTGGTCTGGCTTGTGAAACCGAGAAGTTGGTCAGCTTGATCTAGGACCAGCCCCCAACCCGCAGCGACCAGCACCATGTAAGGCAGGCTCTGCCAAACCATCCTGCGATTTACGCGCAGTTGGAAGCAATGGATCCGGTTGATAACGTGCTCGATCTGCTTTTCCGGATCTCCGCTCAGAACCTCCTTGCGGAGCGCCTTGAATGCGTCTTTGTCCAGTCCTTCGTCTAGATCGATAGTGTACTTGCTGATGACGAATTCCATCGACGGCGTGTTGCGGATGTCGCGCACAGGCTGCTTGTGGGCTGGCTCGGCCGCGCCCTCCTGATAAGTTCTCTGGAGGGGCGAAAAGCTGAACAGAAAGCCGTGGATCAGTTTGAGGCGTCGGAACCGAACGCCGTGATTGATGTGGACGGCGATGACAACCGTCAGCCATGCAAAGACAATCGCGATGAGCGCGATCGCGAATGTCCGGCTCGAGGGAAGGAGCCAAGCGAGAGGAGTGAGCCCGATGGGCAAGAGCGTAGAAGGGGACATTGCAACCTCCGTGGTTCAGCCCGAGCGCGCAAGAACGCGGCGCAGAACGTCGCGGCAGAAGGCTTCGGACAGGAGGCGGTTGCTGCCCGTCGACCCTGGCGGATAGCGCGTGCGATCATGCCCGCTTATGCAAGCCACGGTCAGAGCCGAGAGCGTCGCGTTGCCGGGACGCCCCACCTGCGCCTTGTCATTGCCGACCAACGCAACCAGCAAGGTTCCGTACTGACTCAGGATCATTGAGTAGGCATCATGGCCGATGACGCCATTCACGTAACTTTGGCATGCTGCGTAGAGCCCATCCCGCAAGGCCAGCACCCCAGCCGTAGGCTCTCCGATCTTTGATACGGTCTCGGTGCGGCTGAAATCGAGATTCAGCGAGCCATCGATGTTCGATACTCCCGTTCCTACCGCGGCAGGCACAACAGCTTTTGCATCGACCTTTGCCGTACGGCCGAAACCGACCGCGTAGTCGGGGCTGGGCTCAGTACACAGGACTGGGAGGGTCGAACCATCGACATGCATGCGCTGACGTTCTGTAACCAGTCTGAGGCCGCCGGTCGTCGTGATGCCTTTTACGTGGCCGAAATCCAGTGCGGACGCGCGCAAATTCGGCGAGCCCTCGCAGCCTGCCAGCACAGGCAGGCCGACAAGCGCGAGTACCCGAAGAAATCGAAGAAACATCGCTGTTCTCCACTTTTACTGCTCAAGGCAGTCGATTTAGCTTGGAATCTCACATTTTCTGGTCTTGGCCGAGATCGTGGACCAACCAATAAGGAACCAATTAACGGCGAGCCCGATGCTCCAGAGTCTCGCGGCGACCGGAAGAAACCAGAAGCCACGCTTCAATCTGAACGACCGAGAATCTTCGATGCGACACTGATCATCGGAAACGCCGGTCCCGGATCAACTTTTCGATCTGGCGCGATGTCATCGTGACCCAGCACATCCACGAAATTGTACTGCTTGCGGAGAGCGACGCCGATGGAAACCACAGCCTCTATCTGTTGCTCGGTAAACACATGCCATCCCGCTTCGCCGGCTTCATTCTTATGTCTGGCGACGATGACATCCGAGTCCTTGATGACGTTATTCGCCCAGTTCACCCACTTGCCGGCGCCGTTTTTGTGAAGCTTCCCGGCGTTTACGATTTCAATGCCGATCGAGTGACGGTTGAAGCCTTCGAGGCCTTTCCATGAACTCTTCCCGGCATGCCAAGCAACCTTGTTGAAGGGCATCATCTGGGTTACAGAGCCGTCCCGGTCGAGGACAAGGTGAGCCGAGGCTTTGGCCTCTGGATTCTTGAACCAGTTTGTCGCACCAGCGGCTGTCGTACCCGCCGTGTAATGAAGAATGAGATAGGTTGCCGTCAACGGGGCGCCGCCATTTGGTGATTGAATAAACGGCACATCATTTCCATCGAGCAGAAGCCTGTGATTCT
>JAFLDC010000213.1 GCA_017302775.1 Sphingomonadales bacterium | reverse complement strand
CCGGCGGCGCACTGGCCGGATCCCATTCCTCCGGTCCGCACATCAAGGGATAGCCCGAAGCGGCATTGACGGTGAAGTCCATTGCCTGACGGCCATCGTGCCAGCCCATGATCCGCACCGAGACCAGATCTGGCCGCCCTTGTGCCAGCCTGTCATGCGCCAGAAAGCTATTCACCGGCAGGTTGGTGATCAGCTGCCCGGTTTGGCGCACCAGTTCCGCCAATAACTCGCGGCCTTCATCACATTGCAGGTCGAGTGCGACCGACTTTTTGGCGCGGTTGAGGTTCTCCCATGAAAGCGACCGTCCCTCGGCCGTCATCATGTAACGATCATAGTCAAGCCCGCCGGCTTTGTGATCCACCCGAACCACATCCGCGCCAAACTGCGCGCAGTAGAGGCCCGCGGTCGGTGAGGCAACGAACGAGGATACCTCGATAATCTTCAGCCCGGACAGGATGTCATACATGGCTTACCAGACCGCTCCTTCGCGCTGAGACTCGCGCAGCAGATGCTTGGCGATCTGCAACTGCATGATCTGGCTGGTGCCTTCGTAGATCCGCAAGATCCGCGCATCGCGGAAAAAGCGTTCCGCCGGATATTCGGCAAGATAGCCGGCCCCGCCGTAGATCTGGACGCAGCGATCAACCACCCGCCCGCAGGTTTCCGAAGCGAACAGTTTGGCAGCCGCAGCCTTGCGCAGGATATTCTCGCCCCGGTCAGCCCGGGCACAGGCGTCAGCGATCATGCATTCAGCGGCATAAAGTTCCGCCTCGCTGTCCGCCAGCATGGCCTGGATCAGCTGGAAATTCGCAATCGGCTCGCCAAAGGCCTTGCGTTCGGTGGCGTAGCGGATCGCAGTATCGAGGGCGCGGCGCCCCATCCCCACGCTCATGCCCGCTACCGAGAGTCGCCCGTTATCAAGGCTCTGCATTGCGATCTGAAAGCCACGGCCTTCCTCCCCGCCGACCAGTGCGGAACCGGGAATGTGCACATCTTCCATGATGACGTCGGCAATGTGCGCGCCTGACTGGCCCATCTTCTTGTCGGGCTTGCCGATGGTAATGCCAGGCGTTGCCATGTCGACAATGAAAGCAGACACGTGGGCGTTCTTGGGCAACGCTTCCTTGCTGGTGCGGGCCATGATCAGCCCGATTTTCGCATTGGGACTGTTGGTGATGTAACGCTTGGTACCGTTGAGTTTGTAGCCGTTGCCGTCGCGTGCTGCGCTCGTTTGCATCGCCGCGCTGTCGGAACCCGAACCAGGTTCGGTCAGACCGAAGCAGGCAATTTCACCGCTGGCGATGCGCGGCAGCCATTCGGCCTTCTGTTCGGGTGTGCCGAAGTTCTTTATCGCCGACCCGGTCATGCCGATGTTGATCGAAATGGTCGAGCGGTAGGCGGGCGAGGCATAGCTCAGCTGCTTTACCGTCTCGATATACTGGCTGATATTCATACCCGCGCCACCGAACTCTTCCGGGATGGTAATCCCGAACAGTCCCATGCCGCGCATTTCCTGCAGGATATCGGCGGGGATCGCGTCCGCGGCGATCACCTCTTCCTCAGCCGGTATCAGCCGGTCACGGACATAACGGCGCAGTTGTTCGATGAACTGGGCGAAGACTTCGGAATCCATGCCGGGATTCATGGTCGGATGCTCCTCAGATCGGATCGTAAGGGAAGACGTGCGCCGAAACCTCGTCGCTGCGGGCCATGCTGGGTTTGAACGCCGGGATCAGTTCATCCGCGATCGCTTCCGGGGTCCAACCTTCGATCTTGGTCATCGATCGCACCGGTCGCGGCTTGTTGTAGAGCACGATCTCGTTCTTGCGGACGGAGAATATCTGGTTCGATACGCCCACTGCGGCATCGGAAGCCAGATAGACAACCAGCGGCGCGATCTTGTCCGCACTCATCGTCTTCAATCGCTCCACCCGCTCCTTCTGTTCGGGCGTTTCAGCCGGAATCGAGGCTGTCATGCGGCTCCACGCAAAGGGTGCAATGCAGTTCGAGCGGACCCCGGCCCGGGCCATATCAAGCGCGATCGATTGCGACAGCCCGACGATGCCAAGCTTGGCGGCAGAATAATTCGCCTGGCCAATATTGCCGATCAGACCCGAGGTGCTGGTGAAGTGAATGAAGCTGCCGCTCTGCTGTTCACGGAAATACGGAGTCGCGGCCTTGGAAACATAGAAGGCACCATTGAGATGCACGTCGATTACCGCGCGCCAATCTTCATGGCTCATCTTGTGCCAGATCGCATCCCGCAGAATTCCGGCATTGTTGACTACCGCATCGATCCGGCCGAACCGTTGCACCGCGTCCTCAATGATCGATTGCGCGCCCGCCGGATCGGCGACCGAAGCCAGATTGGCCCAGGCCTTGCCGCCCGCTGCGACAATATCAGCGACCGTCTGTTCAGCCGGGCCAGCTTCTCCCCCTTCACCGCCGCCGCCGACACCTGGATCATTGACGACAACCGCTGCACCATGTCTTGCGCACAGCAGCGCAATCTCGCGCCCCACGCCGCGCCCGGCGCCCGTCACTGCCACAACCTTGCCTTCAAGCATACCCATGGCCTCGGCGAATCCTCCGTTTTTTAATCGATCGCTTAATCCCTTAGGGAGGCTGCCGCCAAAATCAACCGCCAGGCTTTCCCGCGCCCTTTTCGGTGGATGCACCGGCAGGTCTGGCAGCCTCGCCAGCGTCGGTTGCCGCCGGGGGCACAGCGACGGCATCAGCGGGCAAGCGCTGTTGCTCAACCATCTCGGCGGCGTCATCAAGGGCGTCCGCTTCGCCGCGGGTTACACCGCCGGCTTCGCGGGTATCGTCGCCGCAAGCAGCAAGCAGCAGCACCGTGGCAAGGATCGGAATCATCGAAATCTTACGCATCGCCGCACCATAGCGTGCGCTTCAGAAAGCGGAAGCGGGCGCGGTATTGCCCCGCGCCCGCTTCACCGATCGGCCGGGAAGGCCGGATCAGGGCTTGGCGGCGCCTGCGGCGTCAGTTGCAGCCGCCTCGGCACCCGGGGCAGCCGAAGCATCGGCGACCGGCGTTGCCGCCACATCACCCACCGCTTCTTCCGCCGGCAGTTCAACGCTGTCTGCCTCGGCCTGCTCCTTGGCGGATTCAGAGCTGCCACATGCGGCCAGCGCCAGGGCAACCGTCGATGCAAACGCCAGGGTAAAAATCTTCTTCATGCAATCAACCTTTCCGGATCGCGGCCCGGCGGCGAAAGTGCCGCTAATGGGGGTGTTCTAGCCGCGTCGGATTTGGCTGCCAACCTTCATCGCGCAATTTTCGTTCTTGGCGGTTGATCGGATATAAAGATTTCTTTATATGATATGGCGATGCGGATCGAACCCACCTTGCGCGCCCTGGCTGACCCAACCCGGCTCAGGATCATGCGGTTGCTGGCAGCGATGGAGCTGGCGGTGGGGGAACTGGCGCAAGTGCTGGGGCAAAGCCAGCCACGCGTTTCGCGCCACATCCGGATCCTTTGCGATGCTGGCTTGGCCGAACGCCACAAGGAGGGATCGTGGGTGTTCCTCCGCAGCGCGATCGGGGAAGGCCGCGCTCCGCCGCTTGGTTCGGCGGCCGCGCGGCTGCTCGCCACCGCTGAGGAAGGCGACCCGCAGTTCGCCGCCCGCTGCGCGGAGGACCGTCGGCATCTTGCGGCAATCCGCGCTGCGCGCGAAAACGCGGCCCAAACCTACTTCGCTCGCCATGCCGACGAATGGGACAAGCTGCGCGGGCTGCACAGCCCGGATGCCCCGGTCGAAGCGGCCCTGCTCAAGGTTCTGGGCGGAAATGATCTTGGCAGCCTGCTGGATATCGGCACCGGAACCGGGCGGATTGCAGAACTGCTTGCCCCTCACGCCGGGCGCGTCACCGGTTTTGACAAAAGCCCGGAAATGCTCCGTCTCGCGCGCACCCGACTGCAGGATTTCCCGGCGGCGCGGCTGGCGTTGGTTCAGGGCGACTTTACCGACCTGCCTTTTGCCGACGCCATGTTCGATACCGTCGTGTTTCACCAGGTGCTGCACTATGCTCAGGAACCGGAACCCGCACTGGCTGAAGCAGCACGGGTTTGCCGCAGCGGAGGAATCATCGCGATCGTCGATTTCGCCGCGCACGACCGTGAGGAACTGCGCAGCCAGCATGCTCATGCCCGGCTAGGCTTCACCGACAAGCAGATGCTGGGGCTGCTGGCCAATGCCGGTTTTCAGGCCGCTCCACCGGTCGCGCTGCCAGGCAAGCCGCTGACCGTGAAAATCTGGACCGGGCGGCGCCTCGCCGACATTCATACCGCGGCAGGCATGGCCGCCATCCCAGTAAAGGAACCCACCAAGTGAACTCCCCATCCTTGTTACGCGGGGTTGAGGACCGTCCGCTGTTTTCGAATATCCCAGGCGATTTTCGGGTCAGCTTCGAATTCTTCCCGCCCAAAACCGAAGCGATGGAGCGGCAGCTCTGGGATGCCGTGGTCGAACTGGCGCCGCTCGATCCGAGCTTCGTCTCGGTCACCTATGGGGCGGGCGGCTCAACCCGTGAGCGAACCCACGCCACGGTTGCGCGGATCGTAAACGAGACGGCCCTGCTACCCGCCGCGCACCTGACCTGCGTTGCTGCCAGCAAGGATGAGATTGCCGACGTTGCCGACCGTTATTGGGAAGCCGGGGTGCGCCACATCGTCGCGCTACGCGGTGATGCCCCGCCTGAGGCCGGCGGGAGGTTCGAGCCGCATCCCGCAGGTTACGCCGGTGCCGCTGAGCTGGTCGCGGGACTGAAGGCACGGCACGATTTTGAAATCTCGGTCGCTGCTTATCCCGAAGTCCATCCCGACGCTGCCAGCGCCGAGGCTGATCTGGATAACCTCAAGCGCAAGCTTGATGCCGGGGCCAGCCGCGCGATCACCCAGTTCTTTTATTCAACCGATGCCTATTTCCGCTTCCTCGACAAGGTATTGGCCGCCGGAATCAGTGCGCCGATCCTGCCCGGGATCATGCCGGTGACGAATTTCGCGGCGATCAAGCGGATGAGCGGCAACACCGAAATCCCTGGCTGGATGATGCGCTTGTTTGAAGGACTGGATGCCCTGCCTGGACCGCGCTCGCATATTGCTGCGGCGGTCGCCGCCGATCTGTGCCGGCGACTCTACCAGGGCGGCATCCGAGACTTTCACTTCTACACACTCAACCGCGCCGACCAGACCTATGCGATCTGCCACCTGCTCGGCCTGCGACCCAAAGTTCAACCGGAGCAAACGGCATGACGGTTCTCGCGATGTTTCGATACGAGGTTAAACCTGGCAGGATGGCTGACTTTCTCGCCAAGTTGCAATTGGCAGCCGATCCGCGCTTCAACAGCCCCGCGATGCCGAGCCGCGTAACGCTCTACCGCAACCTGGTGCCCGGACCGGATA
>JAFLDC010000212.1 GCA_017302775.1 Sphingomonadales bacterium | reverse complement strand
TCGACAAGGTCTACGAGGCGATTTCAGGTGGTGCAGCGCAGAGCTGGCAGATGGACAATCGTTGGCACACCATGGCTACCGACGAGTTCAATTTCGGCTTTGCGGTTGACTGGATGCGCAAGGACATGGGCCTGGCGCTGGAGGAAGGGCGGTCGATCGGCGTCTCTTTGCCGGTGGCCGCCCAGATCGACCAGATCTATGCCCAGGTTCAGGCGATCGGCGGCGGGCGTCAGGACACCTCTGCGCTGGTCCGCGTACTTCCGCGCCGGGGCAAGACGTGAAAGGGCTGCTTCTGGCCGGATTTGCGGCGGCTCTGACCCTGTCTGCGCCGGTTCTGGCGGACACCCTGGTCGACAATGTCGATGGCGTCACGGTCGATGCAACCGGCGGAATTGACCGATTCAACGGCCTGCTGATCGCCGATGACGGACGGATCAAGCAAGTGCTCCATCGCGGTGACAAGCGTCCTGAACGACCGACCTACAAGGTCGACGGCAAAGGGCGCTTCATGATCCCCGGGCTGATCGACAGCCATGGCCATGTGATGGGACTGGGCTTTGCCGCTTTGACGCTGGACCTTTCCGAAGCCACGTCCCTGCCCGATGCGTTGGCCCGGATTGGAGCCTATGCCAAGGCTCACCCCGACCGTCCGTGGATAATCGGCCGCGGTTGGAATCAGGAACAGTGGCCGGAAAAACGTTTCCCCACCGCGGCTGAACTTGATGCGGTCGTTCCGGATCGTCCGGTCTGGCTGACCCGGGTAGATGGTCATGCGGGCTGGGCCAATTCGCGCGCCCTGACAGCCGGAAACGTCACCGCAACGACCCGCGATCCGTCGGGCGGCAAGATCGAACGGCTGGCCCCCGGCGGCAAGCCCGCCGGCGTGCTGATCGACACCGCGATGGAACTGATTGACGCCAAGGTGCCCCCGCCCCGGCCCGAAGATCGCGATCTGGCCCTGGCCAAGGCGCAGGATATCCTGCTGGCAAAGGGTGTGACGGCGATTGCCGACATGGGCACCACGATCGAAGACTGGCAGACCTACCGCCGCGCGGGCGACAAGGGTACGCTGCGGATCCGGATCATGTCCTACGCCTCTGGCACAGACCAGATGACGCTGATCGGCGGGCCTGGACCGACCCCGTGGCTGTATGATGACCGGCTGCGGCTTAACGGCGTGAAGCTCTACGTCGATGGCGCGCTCGGATCGCGCGGGGCCAGCCTGAAGGCGCCCTATGCCGACGCGCCCGCCACGCGCGGCCTGCGCATCACCAGTGACACCCAGCTGAAGAACCTGATGAGCCGCGCCGCGCTCGACAAGTTCCAGATCGCCGTTCACGCCATTGGCGATGAAGCCAACATGGCCGTGCTCAGCGCGATCGAGGACATGGACGGTACTTACGGCGGCGATCGGCGCTGGCGCATCGAACATGCTCAGGTCGTCGATCCGGCCGACATCGCCCGGTTCGGCAAGCACGGTATCATTGCTTCGATGCAACCCGTCCACCAGACTTCCGACCGGCTGATGGCTGAAAAGCGGCTTGGCCCGAACCGCCTGGCAGGCGCCTATGCGTGGAAATCCATCCAGAGCAGCGGGGCGCGGGTAGTGTTCGGATCCGATGTCCCGGTGGAGGCTGCCGACCCCTTTGCCGGCTGGGCAGCCGCAATCAGCCGGACCGGACCGGACGGAGAGCCGCTGGGCGGCTGGCAGCCGCAGGAGCGGATCAGCCGTGAAGAGGCGTTTGCGGCCTATACCTCAGGCGGTGCCTATGCCGGTTTCGCGGAAGGCCGCTTTGGCCGGCTGGTTGCAGGCGAGCGAGCCGATTTCGTCCTGATTGACCGCGACCCATTCCTGTCTACCCCTGCCGAATTGCGCCAGACCAAGGTGATCGAGGTGTGGATTGGCGGGCGACTGGTGTGGCAGGCGCGTTAGGTCAGTGCGTCCCGGTCAGGTCGTTTGAACGCGGTGCCGGTTCCACCGGGCTCTCCGCCGCCACCGCCTTGCGCTCGCCCAGCCACATCAGCAGCAGCGAACCTTCAAACAGCAGCCACAGCGGCACCAGCAGCATGAGCTGCGACACGACATCAGGCGGGGTGATGACCGCGGCAACCGCCGTGATCGCCACGATCACATACCGCCTGAGGCCGATCAGCTGTTGGCGGTTGACGATCCCGGCGCGATTCAACAACATCAGCAGCACCGGCAGCAGAAAGCTGATCCCGAAAGCCAGGATGAACTGCATCACCAGCCCCAGGTAGTCGCCAGCGGCTGGCAATGCCTCCACGCTCAGCCCGCCTTTCTCGCCCTGGAAGCCCAGCATCCATTTGAACGCTGTGGGCATGACAATGTAGTAAGCCAGTGCGCCCCCAGCTGTGAACAGCACCGGCGTCCAGAACAGGAACGGCAGGAATGCTTTCTTTTCCTTGGCATAGAGCCCCGGCGCGATGAAGGCCCACAGCTGATTGGCGATCACCGGGAAGGCGACGAAGAACGCTGCGAACAGGGCAACCTTCAACTCCACGAAGAACGCTTCGTAAAGCTTGGTGTACACCAGCTTACCCTGGCCAGGCGGGAATGCCGCCGTCAGCGGCTTGATCAGGAAGCCGAAGATATCGCTGGCAAAGTACAGGCACACCGCAAAGGCCACCGCAAGCGCCAGAATCGCGCGGATCAGCCGAGTGCGCAGCTCGACCAGATGGTCCATCAACGGCGCCTGGGATTCGTCTATGTCTTCGATCTTGAAAGCCATCATTCGGGCTTTCGCGGGGGTTCGGGCAGGTCCGGCGCCTCGGTCAGCGCAGCCTCGGCAGAGGCGCCGGGCGGACTGGGCGTCGTGCCTGGATCTGGCCCGACCAGCGCAGCATCATGGCCTGCAAGCGGCGGATGCGCCTGCATGATCGCTGCATTCTGCTCGCGCCACTTCTTCTCCATTTCCTCCAGCTCGGCCTCGCGGATCATGTTCTCAACCCCGGCACGGAAATGGCCCGAAACACGGCGAATCTGGCCCAGCCAACGGCCCACCGTACGCAGTGCGCGCGGCAAGTCCTTGGGCCCGATCACCACGATCGCGACGATCGCGGTGAGCAGCATTTCATCCCAGCCGATATCAAACATGGCCACTGACCGCCCGGGGCGGCAGGTTACTGGGGCTTATTGGCAGAAGGATCGGCGATCGGCTCACCATTGAGCTTCGGCTCAACTGATGCCGGAGGCGGGATCTGACCGGCAGGAGGCTGCGGCTTCACTTCCTCCCCTTCGGCGAGGCCCTTCTTGAAGCTGCTGATGCCCTTGCCGAAATCTCCCATCATTTCTGAGATGCGGCCACGGCCGAACAGCACCAGCACCACTATGGCCAGAATGACCCAGTGCCCAATTCCGCTGAAACCCATCGAAAAACTCCTGCAATGCAAAGGGCGGGCATGCCCGAAGGCCCCTGTATGACCTCTATGTAGGGCATTGCGGCCCAACTTGCCAGTCAGTCCGGCGATTGCTCAGCTTCGGGCGGTGCATCCTCTTTCGCGGCCGCGCCCAGCGTATCCATGGCGTCGGCCAGCGCATCTTCCACCGGATCGAGCAGCCCGGCCGCGCGCAATTCGTCAATCCCCGGAAGATCCCGGCGGCTGGAGAGGCCAAAGTGGCTCAGAAACGCGGGCGTTGTGGCATATATGACCGGCCGCCCCGGGACTTCGCGCCGCCCGACAATACGTACCCAGCCCGCCTCCATCAGCACGTCCAGCGTGCCCTTGGCGGTTTGGACACCGCGAATCGACTCAATCTCCGCCCGGCTGACTGGCTCGTGATAAGCAACGATCGCCAGAACCTCGGTTGCGGCACGGCTCAGCCGACGCGATTCCTCGCGCTCGCGCCGCAACAAATGCGCGAGATCCGGCGCGGTCTGAAAATGCCAGCGTTTGCCACGCTCGACCAGGTGAACCCCACGATCGCGGTAGGTTTCGACCAATTCGGCAAGGGCATCCTTCACGCTGGCTCCGCCCAGGTGAGAGGAAAGCGCCTCTGCACTCATCGGCTCTTCTGCAGCGAACAACGCGGCTTCCACGGCCCGAACCAGATCGTCCGGACGGGTCACGCCCCAATCCCGCGCAGCATCAGCGGGCCGAACGTATCCGCCTGCCGGAGTTCGGCCTTACCCAGCCGCGCCAGCTCCAATGCGGCCACAAAACTGCTCGCCATAGCGGACCGCCTAAGCCGTGGATCGGCATGCGGCGGCAGAAAATCGCGCAATTCCATCCAGTCGAGACTGACGCCCAGCATCGATGATACCCGCGACAACGCCGAATCGAGCGTCATCACCATCCGGTCACGAACCATGTGCACTACCGGCTGGGTACGGGCCTTGACCTGCCCATAGGCCTGAACCAGCGCGAACCAGTCACATTGCCACAGGTTCTTGCGATCGACGCGCAAACCCTCTGGTGCGCCACGCAAGAATACATCACGGCCCAACCGGTCGCGGCCCATCAGCCGCGCGGCAGCATCGCGCATCGCAGCAAGCCGTTGCAGACGCAGCTGGAGACGCAGCGCCAATTCTTCCGGACTCGGGTCGGCCTGCTCGTCCCGCGGCAACAGCAGCGCGCTTTTGAGATAGGCCAGCCAGGCCGCCATCACCAGATAGTCAGCGGCCAGTTCCAGTCGCAGGGCTTCGGCCTGCTCGATATAGGTCAGGTATTGGTCAACAAGGTCGAGGATCGAAATCCGCCGCAGATCCACCTTCTGCCGCCGCGCCAGATCAAGCAGCAGATCGAGCGGCCCCTCCCATCCGTCAAGCTCCAGATAAAGCGCAGCTTCGTCCGTCGCCGCGGCTGCAACGCCCTGCCAATCCTCATCGGCAAAAGTAATCGCAGGACTGTCCGCGGTTTCGCTCATGCCAGCGTTCCGGTCAGCGCCAGCAATGCGTCGCGCTTGGCGAGCAAAGCCGGCTGATCGCCGCTCGCGCCGTCGATCCGGGTAAATGACAAGGCCCGTTCAAGCCGCTCCAGCCCCTTTGCCTCCATTGCCGGAAGCGCCGCACAAATGCCGGTCATATCGTCCATTTTCGCCCAGCAGTTGAGCGCAATGTCGCAGCCGGCTGCAATCGCGCGGGCGGCCCGTTCCGGCACGGTGCCAGACAGCGCCTCCATATCGAGATCGTCCGTCATCAGCAGCCCGTCAAAACCGATCTTGCCGCGAATAACCTGCTCAATGATCCGCGCGGACTGGGTAGCCGGATTATCCGCATCCCAGGCAGTGAACAGCAGGTGCCCGGTCATGGCCGAGGGCGCCTGATTGAGCGCACGAAACGGGGCCAGATCCGCCTCAAGCTCAGCTTCGCTGGCAGTGACAGTCGGCATGGCCTTGTGTGTGTCGCAGGTGGTGCGACCGTGCCCCGGCAGATGTTTGATCGTACCGGCTATACCGGCCCGGCCCAATC
>JAFLDC010000211.1 GCA_017302775.1 Sphingomonadales bacterium | reverse complement strand
ATCCGTTTGCCTACCCGCCGTTTCGAAGAGGAGTCGATCGTGAGCGAAGCCTATCAGACCGCCTGGCGTGACAGCATCGACAATCGCGATGCGTTCTGGCTGCGTGCCGCGCAGGGGATTGATTGGATCACGCCGCCCGCGGCGGCCTATGCCGATGATCGCGGCTGGTTTCCGCAAGGCACGCTCAACACTGCATACAACTGCGTTGATCGCCACGTTGCGGCGGGGCGGGGCGAGGCGATCGCGCTGGCTTATGACAGCCCGGTAACCGATACAATCCGGCGCTACAGCTATGCCGAACTGCAGCATGAAGTGGGCCGGGTCGCCGCTATGCTGGCCTCGCTTGGCGTGGGCCGCGGCGACCGCGTGATCCTCTACATGCCGATGATCCCCGAAACAGTGTTCGCCATGCTGGCCTGTGCCCGGCTTGGTGCGATCCACTCGGTCGTGTTTGGCGGCTTCGCGCCGCTGGAACTGGCCAAACGGATCGATGATGCCACGCCCAAGGTGCTGCTGACCGCCAGTTGCGGGATCGAGGGGGCCCGGACCATTGCTTACAAGCCAATGGTCGATGAAGCGTTGCAATTGGTGCAGCATCGCGTCGAACGGGTCGTGGTGCTGCAACGCGATCAGCTTGCCGCCGATCTTGGGAGCGATCACGATCTCGACTGGGCTGTGCTGCGCGATGCGGCGGCGAGCAGTCCGGTGCCGCCGTGTGCGGAAATGGCGGCTGATGATCCGCTGTACATCCTCTATACCTCTGGCACCACCGGCACGCCCAAAGGCGTCGTGCGCGAGAACGGCGGCCATGCCGTTGCTTTGGCGTGGTCGATGGCGAACATCTATGGAATTGGGCCCGGCGACGCATTCTGGGCAGCCAGTGATGTGGGCTGGGTCGTGGGCCACAGCTATATTGTCTATGGTCCGCTGATTGCGGGGGCCACCACCGTATTGTTCGAAGGCAAGCCGGTCGGCACGCCTGATCCGGGGACATTCTGGCGCGTGATCGAACGGCACCGGGTGAAAAGCTTCTTTACTGCCCCCACCGCGATCCGCGCCGTGCGCAAGGAAGATCCTGATGCGCAGTTCCTCAAGCAGGTCGGCACCGGCGAATGCCGGGTCATCTTCCTGGCCGGGGAACGGGCCGATCCCGATACGATCGCCTGGCTGGAGGAGCAGAGCGGCCTGCCGGTGATCGATCACTGGTGGCAGACCGAACTGGGCTGGCCCGGTGTTGCCAGCTGCTTTGCGCTGGGTGATCTGCGCCGCAAGCGCGGCAGTGCGGGCTTTCCGGTCCCGGGCTATGAATTTGCAATCCTGGGCGAAGACGGACAGCCGCTGCCACACGGGCAAAGCGGGGCAGTGGCGATCAAGGCGCCGCTGGCGCCTGGCGCGTTCCGGACCCTGTGGAACAACCACGCCGGCTATGAAAAGAACTTCGCCACTTTCCCGGGGTGGTACGAGACCGGAGATGCCGGTCATTTTGATGAAGAGGGCTTCCTCAACATCATGGGCCGTACCGACGATATCATCAACGTTGCCGGGCATCGCCTGTCGACCGGACAGATGGAGCAGATCGTCGCCAGCCAGGATGGCGTGGCCGAATGCGCGGTGATCGGCGCGGAAGATGCGATCAAGGGCATGATCCCGATGGCCTTTGTGGTGGCACGCGCCGGCGCCGAACAGGATGACGCGCTGCTCCCCCGGGTCATCGCGGCGGTTCGTGCGGAACTGGGGGCGGTAGCCGCGCTCAAGACAGCCTATCTGGTGCCGGCCTTGCCCAAGACCCGATCGGGCAAGATTCTGCGCAATTTGCTGCGCAAGATCGCGAATGGCGAAACGGTTGTTACGCCGCCGACGATCGAGGATCCGGCTGTGCCAGATATGATCGTGCGGGCGATGCAGGGCTGAACCACCGGTTCAATGCGGGATGTCAGGCTGCGCCTGGCGGGCGTCCGGCTTGTCCCGGTCTCCCGGGGCGGGCGGCCGCAGGTTGGGGCGGGTCATCAGCAAGGTGAACGGCACCATGGCCAGCGTCATCCACATCATCATGTAGAAATCATCGACATAAGCGATCATGGCGGCCTGGCGATTGACTTCGGCATCGATCTGAAGCGCCGCTTCGCCCAGGGTCTGGAACCGGTCCAGAGTGGAAAAATTGACGATCTGCGAGAAAGAGCCAGTGATCTTGCCGGCCAGATCGGAATGGGCGGTCTGGAGGTTGCGCGCGAGCATGGTCGTCACGATCGAAATGCCGACCGACGACCCGATCGACCGCGCCAGGTTCAGAACGCTTGATCCATCGGTGCGCAGATGCGGGGGCAGGGTGGCAAAGGCGCTGGCGTTCAACGGGATGAACACCAGTCCCATGCCCAGCCCCTGAACGAAGCCGGACATCGCGATGTGCCAGTAGTCGGTCTGTAATGACCAGTGGGCCATTTCCCACAGCGAGCCCGCAGCGATCAGGAATCCCACCCCGATCAGGATCCGCGGATCGAAGCCGCGGCGGATGATATAGCCCGAAAACTGCATCGTCAGCAGCGTACCGATCCCGCGCGGCATCATCGCTTCGCCGGTATCGATCACGCCATAGCCAAACAGCCGTTGCAGCATCGGGGGCAGCAGCGCCATGGTGGCGAACATGACCACGCCGATCGCCAGGCTGAAAAAGGTGGCGAACAGGAAATTGGGATCGGCGAACAGCGAGCGGCTGAACAGCGGTTCCTGCACCGTGGTAAAATGGATCAGCGCCATCCACCCGGCAGAGAGGGCAAGAAACAGGTAAATCCACGATTCGAGCGACTCGAACCAGTCAATATGGTTGCCGCGATCAAGCAGCAGCTGGACCGCCGTCAACATCACGCCGACCATGGCGAATCCGGCCAGGTCGAACCGCCGTTTGACGATCGGGCGGGACGGCAAGGCCGCCAGCAGGATCGTCAGCGCGATCGCGCCAAGCGGTACGTTTACATAGAACACCCAGCGCCAGTTCCAGTTTTCCGTCAGCCAGCCGCCCAGGATGGGCCCCATGATCGGACCGATCATGATGCCCATCCCCCACAGCGCCATCATCTGCGGCTGGCGGCTGGGCTTGTTGGTGTCGATCATTGCAGCCTGGCTCAAGGGCGAAATGAACGCGCCGGTGGCGCCCTGCAGGGCACGGAACAGAACCATCTCGGTTATGTTCTGGGCCATGCCGCACAGCATCGACGATAGTACGAAGCCGATCACCGAAAAGAGGAACAACCTGCGAGAGCCAACCCGGTCGGCCAGCCAGCCGGTGATCGGCATCGCCACCGCAACCGCCACGATGTAGCTGGTCAGGACCCAGCTGACCTCGTCGGAGGTGGCGCCGAGACTGGATTGCATGTGCGGGATCGCGACATTGGCGATGGTAGAATCAAGGATCTGGATCAGTGACGCGGTCATGATCCCGACCGCCAACAGCATCGGGTTGGCCACCGGCAGCATCGCTACATCGTCCTGCGGGCCAGCCGCTTGCGGTGCGGCGGTTGGCGCGTGTTTATTCGCAGGCGTTGTGGCGGCGCTGGCCATCGGTCGGCGCGGTCAGCGCTTGCGCCCGTCGGTGTAGACGGTGACTTTGCTGGTCAGCCCAGAGATCAGCGGGCGCGGGCTAGCTTCGTCAAGCACGATCCGCACCGGCACCCGCTGGGTCACCTTAACCCAGTTGCCGGTTGCGTTCTGGGCGGGAAGCACCGAAAACTCGCTTCCGGTCCCCGCTCCGATCGACGCGACATGCCCTTTCAAGACCAGGCCGGGATAGGCGTCCAGCCTGATTTCAGCGGGCTGTCCCACCCGCATTTCAGCAAGATCGGTTTCCTTGAAATTGGCCTCGATATAAGCCGTTCCGTCTGCCACCAGGGTCAGGACCGGCACACCCGAGACGATCTGCTGGCCAGGCTGGAGCCGCCCGGCCTGGCTGATCTTGCCGGCCGCCGGGGCGCGAACTTCGGTCCGCCGCAGGCTTAGTTCCGCAACCCGGCGCTGCGCCATGGCCGAAGCGACCTGCGGATAGACGCCGGGCAGCTGCTGGCCCGATGCGAGTTTGGCCGCTGCCTCATCACGCTTGGCCTGGGCCAGACGCAACTGTTCCTCGCCCATGCTGACCTGATGCTGTGCCGCTTCGTAGGCGGCTTTGGTCGTGAACCCTTTTTTCCACAGCGCTTCCTGCCGGGCCAGGTTGGAGCGGGCGAAGGCGATGCTTTCCTGCGCCGCTGATATGTCGGCGCCGGACAGCGCACTGGAATTGGCGGCGGCGATCTGGCTGGCCTGGGCGGTGGCGATGGCGGCATCGGCCTGTGCGATCTGGAGCTGGAAAGGTTCGGAATCGATCCGGAACAGCAGATCGCCCGCTTTAACGAGCTGGTTTTCCTTTACCAGCACGTCCACAATCTGCCCGCCTACCTGGGCGCTCACCGAAATCTTGTCGAGGTGGACATAGGCATTGTCGGTCGTGACCTGCCCTTGCAGGCTGCGCCAATAGATCACTCCGCCGATAAGCAGGGCGAGTGGCAGCGACAGCATCAGGGCCAATCGCCCCCACCGGCGTGGCGGTTTGGACGGCGCAGTATCGTCTGCGGTCGCGCTATCGGTCGGTGCGGACAGAGCGGGGTCGGCTTCAGCCATGGGTCGTCTCTTGCAAGGTGCGGGCAGTGGTAAAATTGGTGCGGATGGTTTCGAGCATGGCGGTGAGCGCTTCGCGCTGGGCCGGCGCGAGGCCGGCCAGCATTTCATCCTCCAGCCCGGTCAGGCTGGCGCGGACCTGATCAATCACCTGGCGGCTGCGGTTGGTGAGGTGAAGACGCCAGGCGCGCCGATCAGCCGGATCGCGCCGACGCTCGATCAAGCCGCTCTCTTCCATCCGGTCGATCATCCGGGTTAGCGAAATCGGCTCAACCTCAAGCCGTTCGGCGTAAAAGCCCTGATTTTCGCCCTCGCTGACATGCAGCATCAGCAGCAGGCGAGCCTGTGGGCTGGTCATGCCAAGTTGGCGCACGCGGGCGTCAAAGGCCCGGCGCAGCAATCGGGCGCTGTCCGCCAGCAGATAGGGCATCGTCAGCATGACGGGGATATAATATACATGCTTATGATAAGCAAGACTTGCAAATTCCGCTTCGTCCGATCTAAGGAGATTGCCAAATTTAATTGAACGGTTAAATCGAATCGCAAGCAATCGAGAGAGGAGGCCCGCGTGGCAATCAAGACCCGGATCACCGAGATGCTCGGTATCGCGCACCCGATCGTTCAGGGCGGCATGCAGTGGGTTGGCGTGGCCGAGATGGCCAGCGCGGTTTCCAATGCCGGCGGCCTCGGCATCCTGACCGGCCTGACGCAGCCCGACGCCCGCGCCCTGGCTGCGGAGATCGAGCGCTGCAAGGGCATGACCGACAAGCCGTTCGGCGTGAACATGACTGTGTTCCCCACGATCAACCCGCCCGATTATAAGGCCTATGCCCAGGCGATCATCGACAGCGG
>JAFLDC010000210.1 GCA_017302775.1 Sphingomonadales bacterium | reverse complement strand
CTATGGCACCCTTGGGCAGGTGCTTTTCCAGCCATGCGTTCAGCTGCTCAGGGCCACGGGTCATAAACTGATTGGGGTGAAGCTCAGCCAAGACTTTCGCCACATCGTAGGCGATCCGGTCCCGAGCCTTTTCCCGCAGATCCAGAATGGGGAAGTACCGCTTGCGGTGGTTATGGCGTTCCTTGGGCCGGAGGAAAACGGGTTCTTCGCTCGCGTTCCACATATCCAGCGACGAACCGGCTTCGACGATCTCGGCAAAAGGGACGACCTGGTCCTTCAGCGGTTTCGGAGCCAGCCGACGCCACGCGTCATACGCGCCTGCGATCCGCACCGACTTGCTGGCGAAGTACCGCCGGGAAAGGCCTTTGGCCTTCCGGGGATTGGTCTTGGCCAAAGCCTGAAGCCGAGACAGCTTCTGCTGCCTGCGCTTGCAACTGCGCCTGACGATGGCCTCGGCCTTGTCGTCTGACCCACTCACCGTTCCGCTGGCCGGATCGCCAGCTTGTTCGTTCATCGACATAACTATCCTCCGTGATCAGTCCCGCTTTGCGGGATGCCTTGCAATCAAGTGCAATTGCCTAGGCAGAGGGATCGACCACCGACGCTTCGAGATACGCATCGAGGTCTTGTCGCCGATAACGGACCGCTCCCAATGCACATCCCAGCCGCACAAAGCAGGGGCCTTTGCCTTTCGTCCTCCATTTGCGGAGGGTCCAAGGGCTGACCCCGATGTGTGCAGCGGCCTGTTCAACAGAAAGGAGATTGGTTTCCGGAACCATGATCGGCGTCCCAACAACGACACCGTTTCATGCAGGAAGATCGCATCCGGACAGTGACGTTGCCGGACTCCCTCTCGGCGAGCCGATTACTCGGAACGCCTGCGATCTTCCCTGATCATCAGAAGCATTTCCACAATACGCCCCGGAAACGAGCAAGTCAATGATTTGATTAAAAGTGACGATATAATCGGTTTTTGCAATTAATTGCACGTGCCAGCATGGCTGCTCTGACTGGTTGCGGTAGTCCCCTCGCCAGAGCAGCCTGCGTTCGGTTATGCGAGAGGGATCAACTCCGTCAGATCAACGGGCAGCTTCATCTTCGCTACGGCTTCAGCCATCACTGCTAGCGAAACGCCTTTGCCGTATTTACTCCCAATCGTGTTATCCGCGTGGCCCACGATGGCATCGATAATGTACGGCTGCACCTCCGCATCGCGAAGCGCATCCTCCACACCGTGCCGCCAGCTATGGAAAACAAGGCGGCTATCAGTAAGCCCCACCTTGTTCATCAACCTCGCGAACGTCTTCGAATAGACCGTGGACGCCTGCTTATCTGCACCAAACTTGATTTCCTTGAAGAGCCGAACATTGGCCTTGTCCTGCTTTGCGCGTCTGGCGACAAAGTCCAGAAAACCAAGTTCGAGCAAAGCAGGGTGGACCGGGACTTTCCGCATACCGGCAACACTCTTCACCGATTTCTCGTCGGTACCGAGCAAAACCTTCTCGTTGATGTCGAGGAAGTGCAGTCCGTCTGCGTTCTGCACGTCTTCAATCGCAAGCTGTACCAGTTCGCCCAATCGGCATCCGGTATAATAACCCAAGATCGGGAGCCAGTATTTGCCATCCCGCACAATCTTTGTGCCCGGCAAATCGCGCCTATGCTCCGATTGACAGCCGGTGAACGTGGGCCAACTGAACAGCTTCCTGATCTCATCGGGTTCGAAGGGGCGGCGAGAGCGCTCTCCTTTCTTCTGCTGCCCGACAACCAACTTGATCGCGCTGGCCGGATTGGTCTCAATCAAGCCCTCAACAGAGATGGCCCAGCCGAAAAACGCCTTCACAGGCTGAAAAATGTAGTCAGCCGTCTTTGGCTTGATGCGCCCTTTCAGGCTGTCCGTTTGCTTTTCGGCGAAGGACTGCACCTTGGTTTTGCCGTGGTTCGCCCGGAGGGAGATGACGGCATCGCGATACCGTCGAATATCATCCGGCTTGATGCTCGCAATCGGGCGCTCCGCCCCCAGGAACTCCACGAGGTAGCCAAGCTGCCAGACTCTCGCCACGTGAGTACGATACCTCCACACTTTCTTGTGGGCGTTGAGATAGGTATGGGACCATGGAACGCCGTTCCGTTACTACCCGAGACAATGCCGGACTGGATCGAGGTTGTTGACGAAAAGAGCGGGTCGGTGGGCGCATACACGGCGAACCGATCTTCGAGCCGAGACAGAAACAGCTTCTGCTGTTCCATCAGGATGCGGGCTATACCGCTGGCGAGGTCTTTGAACCGGGCCTCGGCTATATCGTGCTGGCTTAATCCGTTACGGGTCAGAAGCCCGCGAACCCGATTGAGCACTTCACTGTCAAAGTTTTCGGATACGGTCTGGGTGTCGAGTTCCGAGATGCGGTCCTCGGCTAAGCAACGCTGCTCTCCGAACTCATGGTCCCAATCATCCGTCTGGGGGACGAAGCAGGGCAGCGCCTCCTGTTCTGCAATTGCTTGCACGAAGCAGCCCTGAATGAGCCGCCTAGCGTCGGTGGCTGTAATGTCTGTCGTCTTAATCACTTCAAATGCCTCCATCACCAGTGCCGTGAGGAGGGCGGAACGCGGACGAGCTAACCGGAGAGATGCAGTCCGCAGGGACTTCACGATCTCCGTCTTGCCGACGACCGACCTCAATGCGTCCGGTACCCGCAACCGCAGGTAATAGACGCCATCACGGCGTTGAAGGTGTGGGGCGCGTACTCCGCTCATTGCGGCGTACCCCGGTTGCGGCTCCACCAGATTTGAGCCGACCCCGCCGATATTATTCCCTCGGCGGCAGGGGTGAGTCGTCCGCTATGTACCAGTTTTGTGTACTGGAAACGTGGCGGACAAGAGCTACTTAGCCCAAACGCAAGGGAAATCCTAGTGTTTGCTAAGATGCTGGCGGACAGGGTGGGATTCGAACCCACGGTGAGCTTGCACCCACGGCGGTTTTCAAGACCGCTGCCTTAAACCACTCGGCCACCTGTCCATACCAGAGCCCGCGCGCCTAGCGGCAAAGCGAGCAAATGTCACGCCCGTTGCATTTCCCGAATCGGCCTGGCTGTGCCAAGGTCAAACGTAATGAACATGTTTGGAAAAATCCGGCTGGCAACGCCGCTTGGCTTAATCGTAGCTGCCTTTTCGGCACCCATCGCCGTCGTTACCGCCCAAGATATATCGGCTCCCGTTGTCCTGCGGCTCCCAGATTCCGCCGATTCGGCTGACGGATTCCGGGGCTATCTGCAGCTGGTGGGGGCCAAGGCGCGCGGTCAGGGGGTAAGCCAGGGCGCAATCGATACGATCACCGGCGGCCTGACCTACAACCCGCGCGTCGTGTCACTGGATCGCGCTCAGCCCGGATCGACACCCGGATCGCCCCCGGCATTCTGGGGATATTACGCGAAACATATCGGGGCGGAGCGAATCAATCTGGGGCGCGCTGCCTTGTCTGCCAACGCCGGATTGCTGGGCCAGGCCGAAGGGCAATATGGCGTTCCGCGCAAGATGATCGTGGCGATCTGGGGGAAGGAAACCTTCTATGGCCGGATCAAGGGGGATTTCGACCTGGCCCGGTCGCTCGCCACCCTGGCGTATGAAGGTCGGCGCCGGGACCTGTTCGAGGGCGAGCTCATTGCCCTGATGAAGATGGCGGATCGCGGTGTACCGCGCAGCCGGATGTTTGGCAGCTGGGCCGGGGCGTTCGGCAATCCGCAGTTTCTGCCATCGGTCTACCTGCGGGTTGCCCGCGATGGAGACGGTGATGGGGACGCCGATATCTGGAACAGCCGTGCCGATACCTTTGCTTCGATTGCCAACTATTTCAAGGATGCGGGCTGGCGGCAGGGCGAGCCATGGGGCGTACGGGCCTTCGCGCCATCGTCGATCAACCGCGGCTTGCTCACCAACCGGCTCGAATCGCCATCCTGCCCGGCGGTTCACAACCGTCATTCGGTGTGGAAAACCGTTGCCGAATGGCGGGCATTGGGGGTCGTGCCGCAAGCACCGATCGCCGATCAGACCATGGCCGTGCTGTTTGAACCAGACGGCCCTGCAAATGGTTCATTCCTGTTAACCGGGAATTATCGCGTTATCCTCCAATATAACTGCTCGAACTACTACGCACTTTCCGTGGGGTTGCTTGCAGATGAGATTGCCCGTTGAAAAAAGCCTGCCGCTGGTCGCGTTGACCCTTCTGGCTGCCTGTGGCGGCGGCGGGATGCGCCCAGACCTGATGACCCAGACGCCGCCCAATGGCCCCGCGGCTGACTATCCGGTGGTCGTGGGTGCGCCATTCACTATCGACGGGGTGACCTACACCCCCGTAGACACGATGAACTACGACGCGGTTGGTTATGCCGGAACCAGTGCGGAAGGCGGCGCTACTGTGTCTGCCGCGCACCGGACCTTGCCGCTGCCCAGCTACGTTGAGCTGACTTCGCTTGAAACCGGGCGGACAATTCTGGTCCGGATCGAGCGGCGCGGGCCGATGGCGGGTAGCGAATTGATCGAACTTTCGCCCGGCGCTGCAGCCCAACTGGGCGTGGCCGGCCAGGCGAGGGCGGCGGTTCGGGTTCGCCGGGTCAACCCGGTTGAGCCTGACCGTGCCGCGTTGCGCGCCGGTCAACCCGCACCTGCCCGTATCGATACGCCCAAGTCGCTGTTGACCGTGCTGCAACGCAAGCTCGATCAGCAGGATGGCAAGGCTCGCCCGGTTGCGACAGATGATCGCGATCATGGCGATCCCGCGACTCTGCCGGCCAAACCTGAGCCCAAGGGGAAGGGCAAGCCTGCCGCAAAGCCCAAGCCGAACCCCACCGTTGCTGCGCCGGCCAACGCGGCTGGCACACCGCCACCGGCTCCCGCAGCTAGATCCGGCCAGTATGTCGTGCAGATTGGTGCATTTTCCAGCAAGGCGAATGCGGAGGCGACTGCCCGCAAGGCCGGCGGCGTGGCGATTCAATCCGGCAAGTTGTGGCGGGTTCGCGCTGGCCCATTCGCCAGCGAGGCGGCTGCCAAGGCGGCCTTGGCCAAAGCGAAATCAGCAGGCTATAGCGACGCTCGAATCCAGCGCGCTGATTGACGCATCGTCGTCCTTGTCGCGCACGACGGGGACACCGATTGCTATACCGTAGCTGCCTGCTGTTGCTTGCCGCCTCTTTCACGGGGGCGGCAGCGGCGCGCTCTGGCGTGGATGCACCGCCGGCCAGCGCCGATCTGGCCAGTGCCGCTCCGATCGCCTTGTTGATCGATGTCTCATCCGGACAGACCTTGTTCGCCCGCGATCCGGATCGCCGCTTTCTGCCGGCGTCGATGACCAAGGTCATGACGGCGCTTGTCGCCTTCGACTTGATCAAGGCCGGACGGCTGCGCGAAGATGATCTGATAACGGTCAGGCCTGAAACTGCCCGGAAGCTATCCGGCAAGGGCACATCGCTGTGGCTGCGTCCGGGTGAAAGTGTGCGGGTTTCCGATCTGCTTGAC
>JAFLDC010000021.1 GCA_017302775.1 Sphingomonadales bacterium | reverse complement strand
GGTATCGAACCCCTGATCCTGAAGTTCATAGGCGCGCAGCTTGTTGATCAGGCCGATCCCGCGCCCTTCCTGGCGCAGGTAAAGCAGCACGCCCCAGCCGCCCTTTTCACGAGCCTCTGCCGCCATTGCCCGCAGCGCTGCATCAAGCTGCGGCCCGCAATCGCACTTGAGGCTGCCAAGGATGTCGCCAGTCAGGCATTCAGAATGGAGCCTGACCAGCGGAGCGTGATCGCCGCTTTGCTGCCCGATCACCAGCGCAACGTGTTCCCGCAGATCGTCGACGGAGCGGAAGGCGATAACCTCTGCCTCCTCACAAGCCGACACGGGCAGCCGCGCCCGCGCAGCGATGGTAAGGTGCGTGGTATCTTTCCAGTCAATGAGGTCGGCCGAGCCCAAGGCGACCGCTTCCCCAGTGGGCTCGGGATCGACCAGAAAGGCCGGAAGTATTCCCGCCAGCCGCGCCAACTCCAACGCGGCGGCAGCGGCATCGGGCAGTATCACCGGTTCAGCCACGAACGGGCCCTTCATCGGCCAGGTCAGGTCAAGCGCCGGATCAGCCAGCGCGCGCGCCGCAGTCAGGTCAAACGGCTCGGCGGCGCGGATCATTACCGGCGCTTCGGGCACGGCTGCTTCGCGCTGGTTGGCCAGCTTGAGCGTGACGGCGCGCGCACAGGAGATCAGCATCGTGCGCGCCCGTGCGTCACCCAGCCCGGTTTCTGCCGGTAGCAGGGTGATGGCCCCATCCAGGCTGATCTGCCAGCCGTGGCGCAGCGCATCGATCGCTTGCGCGACGCGCCGGGCCGGGCTGCTCACAGATCAAACTCGGTGATCAGCGGCACGTGATCGCTCGGCTGTTCCCAGCGCCGGGTTTCCTCGACAAACCGGTGCCCGCGGGATTGGACGGCCAGTTCCGGGGAGGCCCACATGTGATCGAGCCGCCGCCCCCGGTCCTTCTCCTGCCAGTAGGTCCGGTAAGACCACCAGGTCCAGTTCCGCTCCGGCGCTGGAATATGCTTGCGACCAAGATCGACCCAGCCGTGCGCATCACGCAGCCGGTACAGGGATTCGATCTCGATGGGGGTGTGGCTCACCACCTTGATCAGCGCTTTATGATCGTAAACGTCGCAATCCAGCGGGGCGATGTTGAAATCGCCGACCAGCAGCGTCGGGCGGTCAAGCGCATCGGCCCACCGCGCCATCCGTTCCAGAAAATCGAGCTTCTGGCCGAACTTGGCGTTGACCTCACGGTCGGGCACATCGCCGCCTGCCGGGATGTAAACGTTTTCCAGCACCAGACCCTGCCCGGCACCGAGCAACTCTACGCCAACGTGGCGCGCCTCGCCATTGGCCTGCCAGTCATTGCGGGTCAGCTCGCGCAAAGGGATCCGGCTGACAGTGGCGACCCCGTGATAGCCCTTCTGCCCATGCACAGCTCGATGCTGATAGCCCAGGGCATCGAACGCCTCGTGGGGGAACAGGCTTTCCTGGGTTTTGATCTCTTGCAGGCACAGCACATCCGGCGCTTGCTCGGCCAGGAAGCGGGTGACCTGATCGATCCGCAGACGGACCGAATTGATGTTCCAGGTAGCGATCGAAACCATGCGGACGGACTTAGGGGGGGAAAGCAACGGCGGCAAGGCTCGAGCAATCCGCACCCGTCAAACAAAAAACCCCCGGTCCGGGGGCAGTGGACCGGGGGTTCCTTTTGTGCGTTCGTCACGCTCGACGGTTTGGCCCTTGAGGAGACTTGGGCAACAGGGGGGAAACCCGTCTCAAGCCGCGCCGTCGATGACAGTTTTAGGGCAGTTCGGCTTGCTCCGCCATGAACAACCGCCACAGCTTTGTCGCCAATTGTCGCAGCCACGGCACGTCATACGACCAGCCGCCCGTCCTCATCGACGAGCGGCAGGACGCGGATCGTTGAAGCGGAAAGTGCTGTCAGCCACAGCCACGCCGTACTGGTGATTCGACAGGTTGATCCGGGTCAGGCTGTTTTGCGAATCAAGCGCAGCCCAACTGGTCAGTTCCAATCCGCCCGGTGCCGATGCCTTGCGCACGAAGATCAGCGTGATCACCCCGTATTCCGGGTGCGCCCGATCGCGTACTTCGACGCTGACGATATTGGGGCTGCTGACAGGCTGGAGCTTGCCATACTTCATCACGTCACGCTTGGGGTCGAGAAGCGCGCCAAGCGGTGTGTTGCCGATCGGCCAGCGCTGAACCTGGCGGACCTGGTAATCCACAAAGGTCAGCGCTTTGCCATCCCCGACGATTAGAAAGGGCACGCCTTTTTCATACTGAAAGCGAATCCGCCCCGGACGTTTTAGGGTCATCGTGCCCGAAACGCGCTTGCCGGCCCGGTCGATCTGCACGAAATCAGCCCGCAGCGTCGATATGCCGCGCAGCGCCGTGACGGCCTGGGCCAGATCAGCATTGGCAGGCGCCTGCGCCGCCGCGGGCGCAGTGGTGATGAGTGCGGCAGGCGCAGAAACGACAAGCGCCGCCGAAACGGCGGCACCTGCGAACGGGCGGAAAATCGATCTGATCGTGTTCATGGTCGTCCTGCTAGTCGCGGACCCTTGAACTCGCAATGAACCCCCGGGCGATACCCCGCCAGGGTTTGCATTACTTGATCTTGGCTTCCTTGAACTCGACATGCTTGCGCACAACCGGATCGTACTTCTTGAACGACATCTTCTCGGTCGTGTTGCGCGGGTTCTTCTTGGTCACGTAGAAGAAACCGGTATCGGCGGTGGAAACCAGCCGGATCTTGACGGTTGCGGGCTTCGCCATGGCGCTTGTCCTGAACTTTCGATTCGATGCCCGAAGGCGCTGAAAACTGCGAAGGCGGCACACACGGCACCGCCCGGAAGGCCGCGCCAATGCGTCAGGATCGCGGCAAAGTCAACTCTTGCCGCGTGTTTCCTTGTCCTCATAGGATGGGATCGGACCCAGTACGGCATAGCTTTCCTCGGCCGGGGGGCGCGTCAAAGCTGTGAACTCGATGGCATCGGGCGCGACATTGGTGTCGGGCAGCCGGTCTAGCAAGTCGCGGATCAGGGTCAGCCTCCCCCGCTTCTGGTCGTTGAAATCGATCAGTGTCCATGGCGCAATCTTTGAATGAGTCGCCTTGAGCATCGCCTCGCGCGCCCGCGTGTAGTCGTCGTACTTGTCACGCGCGGCCAGATCCACCGGCGACAGCTTCCAGCGCTTCAACGGATCGGCCAGCCGTTCCGCCAGGCGCTCCTCTTGCTGCGCCTGATCTGTGGTCAGCCAATATTTGAACAGCAGAATCCCGTCCTTGACCAGTAGTTCCTCAAAGGTCGGAACCTGCTCCAGGAAGGCCGCAGTCTGGTCAGGCGTGCAATAGCCCATGACGCGCTCAACCCCGGCGCGGTTATACCAGCTGCGATCGAACAGAACGACTTCGCCGGCCGCCGGAAGATGCGCAATGTAGCGCTGAAAATACCACTGGGTCTTTTCCTGCTCGCTTGGCTTGCCGAGAGCTACAATCCGGCACTGGCGCGGATTAAGCGGGTCGGCCACCGCGCGGATTGCACCGCCCTTGCCGGCAGTGTCACGCCCCTCGAACAGCACCAGCACCCGCGCTCCGGTCTTTGCGGCCCAGCGCGCCATAGCCACCAGTTCTTCTTCAAGCGGAGCATAGAGCTTGGCGTACTGCTTTTTCTTGAGCTTTTTCATCGGTCACGAATCCCTTGAAGGACGGCACGGTGCCCCCGCCCGGTTCACCGATCAAGCACCTTGGCAATCCTTGCTGTCCCGCTTTGGAATGGTTACAACTGCAACCATGCCCGATACGGACTTTACCCACCTGCCCGATCCTGACCCGGACGTGTTCACGGCGCCGCTGCAGCGTCCGGCTCATGTCGGTGCCGATTGGCTGGAGCCGCGTCAGCGCGATTACGGCAGCGATGAACATGCGATCTGGGATGATCTGTTCGCCAGACAATTGCAGATCTTACCGGGGCGCGCTGCCAGCGCTTTCATGGCCGGGCTCGACAAGCTTGATCTCGGCCGCGGCGGTGTGCCCGAATTCGGCAAGCTTTCCGATGAGCTGGGAGCGCTGACGGGATGGAGTGTGGTGCCGGTACCGATGCTGATCCCCGATCAGGTGTTCTTCTGGCATCTTGCGAACCGACGCTTTCCTGCAGGCAACTTCATTCGCACGCGCGACACCTTCGATTACATTCAGGAACCTGATGTATTCCACGATGTGTTCGGTCACGTCCCGATGCTGGCCGACCCGGTCTATGCGGATTACATGCAGGAATATGGCCGCGCCGGGTGGAAGGCGATGCGCTATAACCGCCTCAAGGCCTTAGGCGCGCTGTACTGGTATACAGTTGAATTCGGGCTCATCCTCGAACAGAAGGGGCTGCGCGCCTATGGGGCCGGTATCCTGTCTGGCCCGACCGAGGCGGTCTATTGCCTGGAAGCCAATAGCCCCAACCGGATCATGCTCAACGTCGATCGGGTCATGCGGACAGACTATGTCATCGACGATCTGCAGCCGACCTACTTCGTGATCGAGAGCTTTGCCGATCTCTATCACGACACCGTCGATCGCGATTTCGATCGGCTGTATCGCTCTCTCCCGGCGGCCTTCACTTATGCCAACACCGCCGTCATCGATATCGATGACGTGCTGCATCGCGGCACGCAGGAATATCTGCTGCGCGGCGGGCGGGGAAGTGGGGCAAGACCGGTTTAACGGCTCAACAGCATCACTGCGATCGCACCCGCCACGATCCGATACCACGCGAACGGCGCGAACCCGGCCCGACTGACATATGCAACAAACAACCGGATCACGGCCAGGGCAACCACAAAGGACACCACGAAACCCACCGCGATTTCGGTCCAGCCGACAGGCCCGGTTCCCGCCATCAGCGCGGTGTGATTGTCCCACAGTTCCAGTGTGGTCGCGCCCAGCATGGTCGGGATCGCCAGGAAGAAGCTGAATTCAGCGGCGGTCCGTCGCTCAATCCCCATCGCCAGTGCCCCCATGATCGTCGCGCCGGAGCGGCTGACGCCGGGGATCATCGAAATACACTGGAACAGCCCGACGCCCAGCGCCTGGCGCGCCGGCAGCTGTGCAACGCCGGTTGGCCGACCGGGCTTCGCCCAGCGCTCAACCGCCAGGATCGCGATACCGCCCAAGATCAGCGCCCATCCGACCACAACCGGACTGCCCAGCAGTACGTCGATATAGTCCTTCAGCAGCAGGCCCAGCACGGCCGACGGCAGGAATGCCAGCAGAATGTTGCGCACGAAGGCCAGGCTCATCGCTTCCAGGCGCAGAAGCCCCATGCCGACCGCCCAGAACGTGCGCCAGTATTGCACAACAACTGCCAGGATCGCGCCCAGCTGGATCACCACGTTGAACGCGGCCCAGGTCTTGGCATCATAGCCGAACACTTCGGTCGCCAGGATCAGGTGGCCGGTGGACGAGACCGGGATAAATTCGGTCACCCCCTCGACAATGCCGAGCAGGATTGCGGTGACAACGGTATCCATCAGCGCTGTTCCCCCGCGGCAAAGGCGCGTTCATCAAACTGAAGTGAGGCAAGGCGGGCATAAAGTCCACCGGTCCGGGTCAGCTGGTCATGTGTCCCCGTTTCGACGATGCGGCCTTTGTCCATCACCACAATCCTGTCCGCCCCGCGTACTGTGGCCAGCCGGTGCGCGATGACCAGCGTAGTTCGATCGGCCATCAGCCGGTCCAGCGCCTGCTGAACAAGTTGTTCGCTTTCGGCGTCAAGCGCCGAGGTTGCTTCGTCGAGCAGCAGGATCGGTGCATGACGCAGTACCGCGCGAGCAATCGCCATCCGCTGACGCTGGCCACCCGACAGGCGCGCACCGCCTTCTCCAAGGAAGGTATCAAGGCCTTCGGGCAGTTCGCGCAGGAAGGATTCGGCATTCGCGGCGCGCGCAGCATCCCAGATGTCGGCATCGCTGGCAGTCCAGTTGCCGTAGCGCAGGTTATCACGCGCATCGGCGGCGAACAGCACGGCGTCCTGTGGCACCAGCGCCATCCGGCGGCGAATTTCCGCTGGATCGACCGAGGTCAGTGGCACGCCATCCAGCTTGATCGTTCCGGCTTGCGGGTCGTAGAAGCGTTCAGCCAGCTGAAACAGGGTCGATTTGCCCGCGCCATTCGGACCGACGATCGCCACGGTTTCGCCGGGCTCGACTGTCAGCGAGAAATCAACCAGGGCGGCAGTATCCGGCCGGGTCGGATAACGGAAAGTGACGTTTTCGAAGCTGATCTTGCCGCGCCCCGGGCTAGGCAATGCCAGCGGCCGCTCCGGCGGTGCAATCGCGGGCTTTTCGTTGAGCAGTTCGGACAGGCGGCTCGCAGCCCCGGCCCCGCGTAGCAGATCGCCATAGACCTCGGTCAAGGCGCCGAACGATCCCGCAACGATCACAGAGACGAACACGATCTGCACGATGGTGCCGCTGGTGATGGTCCCTTCGGCAACGGCAATTGCCCCTTGCCACACGAGCAGCACGATCGCGCCGAAGATCGCCACGATCGCCAGCGCGCTAATAACCGCGCGCAGCACAATGCGGCGCTTGGCGGTGGCGAAGCTCAGTTCGACGGATTCGGCGAAGCGACCCTTCTCGCGGTTCTCCTGATTGAAGGCCTGCACCACCTTCATCGCACCGAGTGTCTCGGCAACCATGGCACCGATGTCAGCCACGCGGTCCTGACTGGTACGCGAAATCGTCCGGATGCGCCGCCCGAACATCAGCAGCGGGGTCATCACCACGACAAGCCCCGCCAGCAGGCCGCCGGTCAGCTTGGGCGCGATCGAGAACAGGATCGCGACTCCGCCGATGGCTGTGATCAGGTTGCGCAAGGCGACAGATACCGTGGTACCCACCACCTGCTCGATCAAAGCCGTGTCGGAGGTCATCCGCGACGAGATTTCGTTGGGACTGTTCTCTTCGAAGAATCCGGGCGAAAGGCGCAGCAGATTATCGTGCACCTTCAGCCGGATATCCGCGATTACACGTTCCCCAAGCCAAGACACAAAATAGAACCGTACCGCCGTACCCAGGCCCAGTACGGCCACGATCAGCAACAGATATCGAAACCACCGACCGATCGAAGCGACATCGCCCCCTTCGCCAAAACCGCGGTCAACCACCAGACGGAAACCCGCTGGAATGGCCAATGTGGCGGAGGCCGTTACCAGTAGCGCCAGAAGCGCCATGACCATGTGGCGCGGATACTTGGCAGTTTCGCGCGCCACCATGCGCAGGGGGCTGAGATTGCGGGCAGGGGCCGGTTCAGCGGCAGGTGATTCGGCTGGGGTCGCAGCATTGGCGGCCTGGGGTTCAGAGTCCATCGCCGCGCCCTAGCACAATGATCAGCCGGTGAAAGAGGCTATGCGCTGGCAAGCCGGCACCACTCGTTGCGATGCAACATGAAATTGTGCGTTGCACAAACGGTCGATTCCGGCCAACAATGGTGCAAACAGGAGGTTCGCCGACCGTGCTTTATACCGCATATGAGCTGCAGCGCTCGTGGATGAATGCCGCCAGCACCTGGGCTTCGATCGGAGCCGAGATGCTGAGCAACCCCGCCCTGCCGTTCGGCTATGGTGCGGGTGGGACTGTCACCGCCTCGGCGCTGGAAGTATTCGCGCACGCCGCCGCCAACTATGGCAAGCCAGCGTTCGACATTGAAACGGTCGAGGTTGACGGCAAGGTCCATCCGGTGACTGAGGCGATCGTGATGCACAAGCCGTTCGGCAACCTTCTGCGCTTTACCCACACCGGCCTGCCCAAGGACGCGCCCCGGCTGCTGATCGTCGCGCCGATGAGCGGGCACTTCGCCACACTGCTGCGCGGCACGGTGGCGCGGATGATCGAACGCTGCGAGGTCTATGTAACCGACTGGGCAGATGCCCGGATGGTGCCGCTGTCGGCGGGCGAGTTCGACCTTGATGACTACATCGACTATCTGATCGAATTCTTCGAACATATTGGCCCCGGTGCGCACGCCCTGGCGGTTTGTCAGCCGTCTGTTCCGACTTTTGCCGCCACCGCGATCATGGCTGACAGCAAGCATCCTTGTCGGCCGCTGACCCTGACCATGATGGGCGGCCCGGTCGATACCCGCGAAGCACCCACGTCGGTCAACGATCTGGCTATGCAGCGCCCGATCGAATGGTTCCGCCATACCGTGATTGCGACGGTGCCACTGCAATATCCCGGTGCCGGACGCCGGGTCTACCCTGGCTTCCTTCAGCTTGCCGGATTCATGAGCATGAACCTGGGCAACCACATGCTCAGCCACTATCACATGTTCAAGCATCTGGTCGCCGGAGCCGATGAAAGCGCCGATGCTACCAAAGCGTTCTACGACGAGTATCGCGCGGTCTGCGACCTCAACGCCGCCTATTACCTGCAGACAGTGGAAGAGGTGTTCCAGAAGCACTCATTGCCCAAGGGCGAATTCGTTCACCGCGGCAAGAAGGTAGATCTTGGCAAGATCAAGGACACGGCGATCCTGGCGATCGAAGGAGAACGCGATGACATTTCCGGGATCGGCCAGACCAAGGCCGCACTCAAGCTGACGACTGGGCTAGCGGAAACGAAAAAGCGCTACCACCTCGCGCCGGAAGTCGGCCACTATGGCATTTTCAACGGCAGCAAGTGGCGCGAGAGAATCGCGCCGATCCTGGAAGAGTGGATCACGAAATTTGACCGCCCGGCGCTGAAAGTGGTGGCCTAGGTCAGGACTAATTGGCCGGCGCCGCAGGCTCTGGCGCCGGTTTGACCCGTAAGAATACCTTGCGCAGCAATCGCCAGGCTACGACCAGCAGCAGAACTGACAGGGCCAGCAGAACGACGGCGACCGCCCCGGCGGCTACCGGATAGGTATAGGCCAGATACAGCAAGCCGGTTGTCGCCACATCTTCCACCGCAGAAACGGCCACGTTGCTGAACGGTTCGGGGCTGGTGTTAACTACCGCCCGCGCACTGGCCTTGCCCCCATGAGCCAACAGGCTGGCCCCGCCGCCCAGAATGAATGCGACCGCCTGAGTCGCCGGATCGGATGGGTCAATCACTGCCAGCGTCAGCAAGGCGCCACCGATCGGACGAATGAAGGTGTGGACGGTATCCCACACCGAATCGAGCCAGACTACCTTGTCGGCAAAAAATTCCATGAAAGCCGCCACGCCGGCCACACCCATCACCCACGGATTGGCCAGTACCTGCAGCGACTGAAGATGTTCTGGCAGAGGCAGCACATCAAACCGCATTGCCAATCCTGTGGCCAGCGCAGTCAGGTACAGGCGCCAGCCGGATAACAGGCTGACCGATCCGGCTATGCCCAGAATTTCAACGATCCCAAGGTGTTCGGTCATCGATCGATCCCCGTTTGACAGATCGCGAAGATGCGCCTGCTGCATCCAAATAACAAGGCCGCACGCTCCACTGCGGAGCGCGCGGCCCGGAAATCGCCAAATGCTGCTGCGATCAAAACACTTCGAACAGTCCTGCCGCACCCATGCCACCACCGACGCACATCGTTACCACGACATGCTTGGCGCCGCGGCGCTTGCCTTCGATCAGCGCATGCATGGTGCAGCGGGCGCCGGTCATGCCATAGGGGTGGCCGATCGAGATGGCGCCGCCATTCACATTCAGCAACTCGTCGGGGATACCCAGCTTGTCACGGCAGTACAGTACCTGGACGGCGAAGGCTTCGTTCAGCTCCCACAGCCCGATGTCATCCATCTTCAGCCCGAAGCGGCTGAGCAGCTTGGGCACTGCCACCACCGGGCCGATTCCCATTTCGTCCGGTTCAGTCCCGCCTACGGCCATCCCGACGCAGCGGCCGAGTGGGGTCAGGCCTTTCTTGGCAGCAAGCGCGGCTTCCATCACCACGACAGCAGCCGACCCGTCCGACAACTGGCTGGCGTTGCCGGCAGTGACAATCCCGTCAGGCAGGACCGGATTAAGGCTTTTCAAGCCTTCCAGCGTGGTTTCGGGACGGTTGCCCTCGTCCTTCGTCAGGGTCACGTCCTTCATCGTGACTTCGCCAGTTTCCTTGTTGGCGACGCCCATCGTGGCGGAGCAGGCGACGATTTCGTCATCGAATTTTCCGGCGGCCTGCGCGGCGGCGGTACGCTGCTGCGATTGCAGGGCATATTCGTCACAGGCATCACGGCCGATGCCATAGCGCTTGCCAACAATCTCTGCCGTCTGCAGCATGGGCATGTAGATCGCGTTGTGCATTTCCATCAACGCGCGGTCCGGGGCGACGCGCATATCCTTGGTCTGGACCAGACTGATCGATTCCTGACCACCCGCGGCAACGACATCCATCCGGTCGATCACGACCTGCTTCGAGGCGGTGGCGATCGACATCAGGCCTGACGAGCACTGGCGATCGATTGTCATCCCCGAAGTAGTGATCGGGAGGCCTGCCCGCAGCGCCACCTGCCGTCCGAGATTGCCCGCCTGGGTTCCCTGCTGCAGCGCGCTGCCCCACAGCACGTCATCCACTTCAGCTGGATCGATACCGGCGCGGGCAACTGCTTCCTTGAGGCTCAGTGCGCCCAGCGTGGCGCCCGAAGTGGCGTTGAAGGCCCCGCGATAGGCCCGGCCGATTGGGGTCCGGGCGGCGGAAACGATGACTGCGTCACGTGACATGATGTATTCCTTGGTTTGGTGTTTTCAGATCGGCCCTGGGGAGGCGCCGCTCAGACGAACAGCATCGTGATCCATTCGGTGATCAGGGCGGGCTTGTCCTCGCCTTCGATCTCGATCGTGATTTCATTGGTCTGCTGCCATTGACCGGGGCGCTTTTCGACCAGCTCGATCAGCTTGGTATGAGCACGCACGCGCTTTCCGGCGCGCACCGGGCTGATGAAACGGGTCTTGTTGCCGCCATAGTTGACGCCCATTTTCACATCGCTGATCCGTGCGCCTTCGGTCATCGCCCCCAGCACCGGCAGCAGCGAGAGCGTCAGGAAACCGTGCGCGATCGTCCCGCCGAACGGGGTCAGCTTGGCCTTTTCCTGATCAATGTGAATGAACTGGTGATCGCCCGTGGCGTCGGCGAACATGTTGATGCGTTCCTGGGTAACATCGAACCAGTCGGAAACGCCAATCACTTCGCCAGTCTTGGCTGCGAGTTCCTGCGGGGTCATGTGCCTCTCCTCAAGCATAAGGGAAAGACGGCCTTTTGGCCCAAGCCCGCGCCCAAGGCAACGCCGCTACGGAAAGCGGGCATGGTTTCAGCTGCACAGCGGCGAATCACCCGGCCGCTGTTGAAACCGGACGTGCTGCCCAGCGCGGCGGATGCGCGTTGAGCCAACGTTGCGCCGGCTTTTCCACGCCGTGATAAAGCCCGACGGAGGCGGCAAGTACAAGCGCCAGGAAGCCCAACAACCCACCCCACCCGAGTTGTAGCGAGGCATCGACAAATGCCAGCTTGAACAGGATGAACAGCAGGAAATGCGCCAGATAGGTCGAATAGCTGATCTCGCCCAGATAGGTCAGCCACGATCCACCGAGCAGTTGCACGAGCGGACCAGTGCCAAGCGCCAGCGCCAGCAGGCCTGCGAAGAAGGTTGCGGGAATCCAGGCGGTCTCAGGCAGGCCAAGGCCCAGTCCCGCCAGAACCAGCACGATCGCTACCAGGGCAGACCAGGCGGCGGCACGCGCGACGCCTTTCCAGCGCTGCCACAACTGACACATAAGGCACCCCATCACGAACCCAGCGACGCAGCGCCACAAACCAAGCCCGGGAATGTCATCGCCCAGCGCGCGGTGACCCTGTCCGGCAAACAGCATATAGAGCGCGGCAGCAATCAGCATGGCTGCAACGACCAGCATCCAGTCCGGAAGCCGCTCCCACCGGGTGACGATGACCAGCACGGGAAATAGCAGGTAAGCGGCGAATTCGGTGCTGATCGACCAGGCCGGATGATTCCAAGAAAGATCGGTGGTGAACCCCCAGTTCTGGATCAGCAGCACGTGGAGCGGCAGTTCAGCCACAGGGTAGCCCGAGGCATCGCGCCCCGTCGCCAGCAGCAGCACAGCCAACCCCATGAAAGCCGCCAGAATCGCACCGTGCAGCGGCCAGACCCGTGCAAACCGCCGCCATAGGAACAACCGCGCGGCAGCCCAGCCGCCGTCTGCAATGCGGGCTGCGTAATTGTACCAGATCACGAAGCCCGACAGGATGAAGAACAGGTCGACTGCGAGATACCCCTTCGCCAGCACCGCAATCACCGGCGGTGGCAGGATTGCCACAAGCGACAGACGAATATGATACAGCACCACACCCCAGGCCGCGATTCCGCGGATTCCGGTGAGCGCGTCAAGATGGCGCGGCGGCGCGGCAGTCATGCTGCATGAGTCCGCAATACCGGCGGGCCGCGCCGGACTGGGCCGCGTTGCGCTGCACCGGTCCGCTTGAGGTAAGACCACAGACCGCACTGCACCCCGACCAGCATGAAAACGAACGGCTGAAACGCGATCCCGACGAACAGTGACCCGGCGAGGTAGACCAGTTGGCCTTGCTGCAAGGCGCTCGCCAGCGGCGCCTGCCAGGTCTGGCCTGGCTCTGTCCGGCCCTTCCACCGACGCCGGATCTGCTCCATTTGCCAAAGTCCTAGCGCGTGAAGCCACAGCCAGATCAGCAATCCTGGCCAACCCTGTTCGCCCAGCATCTCAAAATAACTGGAGTGATAGGCACGCGACTTTTCATAAGCCTCCTCGACATCAAGCGAAGCGTTGTTGCCGCTGCCTTCAACCTGCACCATCTCAACCTTGATCTTGTTCCCGCGGTAAGCATCGAACCCGCCGCCCAACGGATGATCCTTCACATAGTCGAGCGTCCACATCCACACAGCAACACGGGTTGAAGCTGATTGGTCCGCTTTGTGATTTTCGATGGTACTCATCCGACTGGTGTAGCTGTCCGGCAGGAACGGAATGGCGACAACCGCCATCACTCCAGCAGCGGCAACATACAAGAACCGGCGCTTGACGTTGCGCAGGGCGAGAACCGCGACCAGCCCAAGGCAGAGCAGCCCGGTACGGGTTTGCGTGCCGACCGGGATCAGCGCGGCGGCAAAAGTCAGCGCAACAGCGAACAGGGTTACCAGCTTGTCCTTGGGGAAAATCGTGCTGTGGCGGGCCAGCCACCAGATCAGCGGAATGATCGCAACCGCCACGGTGGACAGCGTTGACCCTTCATAGATGCCGGCATTGTCCGCCACGAAGGTGCGCAACGTGCCATAACCACCACCGCCGGCGAGGGTCTTGATCCCGCCGCTGATGACGATTCCGCCAACCGTCAGTACCATGGTGATGACAACCATTTCGATCCGCAGGCGGGTACGCAATGTCAGCGGAAGGAACAGCGCAAACAGCAGCGCCTTCCACACCCACGCCCACTTCTCGATCGCCGAATCCGGATAGTCCGCGAACATGGTGGTCAGACCGCAATAGACCAGTAGCAGAACCATCAAGGTCTGGCGCAGCGTGAAGCGGCTGTCGCGCTTGTCATCCAGCATGGCCCAGCCGGCGAAGGCCAGCACGAAGGCAATCAGCGAGATCGGCAGCTTGGACAGGAAGCCCCATGAGATTTTCTGCGGGACGAGAATGTCTATATAGAGATAGGCCAGCACCCACAGAAACGGGCGGCGCATCCCCAACGCGAACAAGGCCCCGACAAAACCGGTCAGGCCAAGGTTAAGCATGCGGGGGTGCCTCTTCAGCCTGACCTTCCCGGTCAAGATCGTCACGCTGAACCGCGCGATATACGGCCAGCAGCAGCAGACCGTGAGAAACGGCAAGGGCGAAGATATCAATCATCAAGAGCGTCTTAGCAGCGTGGAGTTGACGGCGCGTTAAGCCTTATTGGCCTAGAAGAAGCGGCCATGAGCCGGATTCTTCACGTACTCGACCACTCCTTGCCGCTCCACAGCGGCTATACTTTTCGGACCCGCGCGATTCTGAAAGCCCAGCAGGCAGCGGACCTTGAGGTTCGCGGTATTACCGGCTTGCGCCACTTGCACGAGGGGCCCGCGCAAGAAGAGGTCGACGGGATCCGCTTTCATCGCACCCCTGGCCGCGCCAGCGGCCCTGTGGGACTGCGCGAATGGCGCGAGATCGGCCGGCTCGCCGAAGCGATCGTTGCCCTCGCCGCAAACTGGCGCCCGGACATACTACACGCCCACTCCCCTGCATTGTGTGGCAAGGCCGCGCTGATCGCCGGAAGGCGGCTGGGCATTCCGGTGGTTTATGAGATCCGCGCCTTCTGGGAAGACGCCGCCGTCTCCAACGGAACAAGCAGCGAAGGCAGCGTCAAGTACCGGTTGACCCGGGCGCTGGAAACCCATGTGGCGCGCGAGGCGGGGGCCGTCGTGACGATTTGTCAGGGCCTGAAAGATGATCTGGTCACGCGCGGTATCACCCCTGGCAAGATCACACTCAGCCCCAATGGGGTCGATCTGGCGCTGTTTGGCGAACCGGCCTCGCCGGACAACGCGCTGGCCGCTCGGCTCGGTCTGGGCAAAGGGCCGGTGGTGGGTTTCATCGGCAGCTTCTATGACTACGAAGGGCTGGACGACCTGATCGCTGCCATGCCGGCGCTGATCACACGCTTGCCCGATGCCCGGCTACTGCTGGTTGGCGGCGGGCCAATGGAGACCGCGCTGAAGGCGCAGGCCGAGGCCAGCCCGGCCGCCTCCGCAATCCGCTTCGTCGGGCGGGTGCCGCATAGCGAGGTCGAAAAGTACTATGCCTTGGTCGATGTCATGGCTTACCCACGCAAGCATAGCCGCCTGACTGACCTCGTTACTCCGCTGAAGCCATTGGAAGCCATGGCTCAGCGCCAGCTGGTTGCGGCATCGGACGTTGGTGGGCATCGCGAGCTTATCACCGACGGGCTGAACGGCACCCTGTTCGCACCGGATGATCCCGCTGCCTGTGCCGCCGCCCTGGCTGACCTGCTTAGCGCGCCTGAGCTATGGCCGGCGCGCCGCGCGAACGGTTTGGCGCATGTTGCGCAAAGTCATGATTGGGCGCGCAATATTCATCGTTATCAGGATGTTTACCAAAGACTGTTACCCACTTGTCAAGTTGGCCGCATTCCCGCCGCTGCCTGAATGGCGTGGTGGTGCGGCTACAAAGTGACTGAAGGGGACCAACGCTCGTGGCGAAGCAATCGCGCAAACCGGCAAATCCGAAGCCGATAACCGCTCATCCGCTGTTTCCGGCGGTGGTCGCCCTATGGTTCGGGGCGCTGTTCGGTCTGGGTAGCCTGGCGGTCCGTCCGTCGCTGCTCGAATCGCTCGTCATCAAAAGCCGCCTCGATCTGGTCCTCCCTGCTGCAGCGCCGCCCCTGGGCGTGACTGCCCGAATCCTTGTCGCCCTGATCCTGGCGGCTATCGGCAGCATCATCGGTATCATGATTGCCCGCAAACTATCCCGACCCAAAGTCGAAATGCGCGAACGCAAGCGCAAGACTCTGGCCAGCGCGGATGGCGATGTTGCCGTGCGGCGGCGTGATACGCATCCTGATGCGCCCGCGCGTCGGCCGATTTCCGCCAGCGACGAACTGGCTGAGGAACCCGGCACATTTGGCGGCGGTGTACTGGCCGCCCGGCGCCGCTCGCTGGCGATCGAACACGAAGACCAGGCTTTTGTACCGCACGAGTCAGCCCCGCTGCCCGGCGGTGTCCCGCAAGTCTTCGATGTTCGTTCAGTCGGCATGAACACGACGCAGGATGACGCTCCGCTGGAACTCGGCACTTATGCCGAATCTGCGCCGACGCCGCTTGGCGACCTCGCCGCCGATCCGCTGCCGCAAACCATGGCGCGACAGGTGTTCCAGCCCCACGCTTCTAGTGAAACGATACGGGACCATTATGCTGGCTCCACCGATGCCGTCGAGGCGGCGGAAGCCGGCCAGCAGATTTTCGGTGTCAATCCGCAGCCGCATTTGCCGGATTCGGAACGCCAGATCTTTGGGCAGCCGATACAGGGCGATCACGTCAGCCAGGATTTTGTCAAAGCTGCCGGATTCAGGACCACCGTGTTCGAGACGCCGGAATCCACTCCGCTATTCGGCCCGCGCGATGCCGCGCCGGACGCCGCCGCGGCCGAACCCTTCCCGCCTGTAGCGCCCGAACCGCTGCCTACGGTTGCAGTCCCCGCAGACCTGTCGCAACAGGGCGACGCAAATCCCATTGCAACCACTGCCATCGACCCTCAACCGGAAATCGCGCAAGCTGGTCCGCCTACCCCCGGTATAGAGGATTTGGCTTCACGCCTGGCGGAGTCAATGGCACGGCGCCGCGCTG
>JAFLDC010000209.1 GCA_017302775.1 Sphingomonadales bacterium | reverse complement strand
CGCGAGAAATAGCGGCCTATGATGCGCCCTTCCCGACCAGGTCTAGCAAGATTGCAGCGCGGCGCTATCCGGGACTGGTTCCATTTTCAGGCGATTCTGCGGTACCGGATCAGCTGCGGGCTTGGTCGGTGTTTGATCAATGGACCAAGCCATTCCTGTGCTGTTTTTCAGACAGTGACCCTATTACCCGCGGGGGTGATGCCATCTGGCTGGACCGCGTGCCTGGCACAGGAAATCTCCCCCATCGTACCCTGAAGGGGGGGCACTTCATCCAGGAAGATGACCCGTTAGGATTCGCCGATGCCATTCTGGAGGTAGTAAAGCGTCCACCCAGTTGATCGCGTGGACCGGCGCAACAACAATTTTCGCGATCTGCAGCCTTCGTATTTGATACCAGTTCCGCGTAAGGCTAAGATCACCGACAATGGCTGACATCCTCGAACAGACAGCACTACTGGATACGCTTACCGACAAGCAGAAGGAAGTGCTCGCCCTCGTTTCCGAAGGCATGACGAGCAAGGAAATCGCCAGAAAACTGGGAATTTCGGAGAGCGCAGTCAACCAGCGGATCGAAGTGATCCGGCTTCGCTTGGGTGGTCTGTCGCGATCACAGATTGCCCGGATATACCGGCGCACCAGCACTCTCCTGATGACTATTCCAACCAGTAATTCTCTTACAGGTAAGTCAATTCCTCTAACCATCGACCCTGATGTTGCGCACCAATCGTCACCGGAGGGTGCCAATGGCTTCGCGCGACAGACGGCGATGAACTTGGCGTGTTGCAACCCTCCACTTTTTCCGGACCTCGGTTTGAGCTTGATAGGCAGCTGGCACGTTCTGCTGCGGTGGTCGTGATTGCTGTCGGGCTCCTCGCTGTCACCCTTTTGATAATCGTCATCGGCTATACACTGCAGCAGATGGCTAAGACGCCTTCGTGACTGTGATCGGCGCCAGATAATGCCGGCCGGCCTGATAGCTCTTGGACGCGATCCTGCAGCCTGGATGCTCGTGTCCTGGTTGCTTATCCTGCCTTACGCCTGGCGTCTTGGGACGTGGGTTGAGCGGGCTTGCGCAATTGGCATCGGCGTCAGGTTGGCTATTTCGGTAGCCCTCATACTGGCCTTCGGGATCGATCATCCGACCTACCCGTCGCCGCCTCTTTTGGCCGGCCTTGATTTTCTCACGCTGTCCTACTTCATGGGTATAGTCCTGGTATCCGATCGATATTTTGTGTTGTTCATTGCTGCTGCCTCATTGATTGGGCTTGTCTCGCACCTGGTAATGCTGTCCGGATTTGCTCCGGATGCGCTGGATCTGCTCTCGCCCTCGCGCATCGGGGGCAGCGTCATGCTTGCCGCGCTGGCTGCCGGTACTTTCTCGCAAGCCCGTCGGCGGTCGTTCAGAACGCAGTAGTGATTGCCCCGCCAGATGACTTGGGCTAGCCTAGCCCGGCGGATAGGAATTGCCATGAATCGTCCTGCCCAGTCCTTGCCAGACCTGACCCCAAAGCAGCGTGACGTTCTGGCGCTGGTTGCTGACAATCGGACAAGCAAGGAGATTGCAGCGCGGCTTGGCATTTCGGAAAGCGCCGTCAATCAACGGATCGAAATGGTTCGTTCACGTCTGGGCGGATTACCGCGCGGCGAACTCGCGCGGCTCTATCGTCAGGAATTTGCTCTGACAGATGGTTCTGATGACGCTGACGAAGAGACATGGCAGAAAATTCACCTTCCAGAACCAGGGATTCGCGGCAAAGAACCGGCTACGGAGAGTATCTCCCTGATCGGCTCGGTGCCTTATCAAGCCAGCGAAGCCGAAACGGGAGATGGGTCGCAACTTTCC
The DNA here is from genome assembly GCA_017302775.1 of Sphingomonadales bacterium. The sequence goes on along the minus strand of JAFLDC010000209.1, from coordinate 3,684 downwards.
GCTTTTTTCTTTGAGAATGAGCCCGCCTGGCTGAGCAGCTTGGGCGGACGTAGCGGTTTTGCTCAACACATTGCCATTGCGGCGATCGTTATCGCGGCTCTGTTTATCGCCGTCGGGGTAACGCAGCTGATCGGCCCGATCGGCGGCCGATGAAATTTTGCCGCGTCGCACCTTGCCCCAACGTATCGAATCGTTAGAGAGATCGGCGTAACAGGCGCCCCGCGCTGCCAATAGACAGGGATCGAAATGGCAAGCTTTTCTCTACCCGCCAATAGCAAGATTAGTGGTGAAGGAACCCTTCACCGGGCCGAGGGAGCGAAGCGGGTCAAGAAGTTCACTGTCTATCGCTATGACCCGGATTCCGGGCAGAACCCGCACTATGACATTTTCGAGATCGATCTTGACCAGTGCGGCCCGATGGTTCTGGATGCGCTGATCAAGATCAAATCTGAAATGGATCCTACCTTAACCTTCCGCCGGTCGTGCCGGGAAGGGATTTGTGGATCTTGCGCCATGAATATGAATGGCCGTAATGGGCTGGCCTGTACTACGGCGATCGAAGATCTTGCCGGTGAGGTAAAGATTACCCCCTTGCCTGCAATGGAAGTAATTAAGGACTTGGTTCCGGATTTTACGCACTTCTATGCCCAATACGCTTCGATCCGGCCATGGCTGCAAACTGTCTCGACCACCCCATCGGGCAAGGAGCGGTTACAAAGCCCGCAAGAACGCGAACAGTTGGACGGGCTTTACGAATGTATTCTGTGCGCGTGCTGCTCCACCTCATGCCCCAGCTATTGGTGGAATTCGGACAGATTCCTTGGCCCCGCGATCCTGCTGCAGGCCTATCGCTGGCTTGCCGACAGTCGTGACGAAATGACGGGCGAGCGGCTTGACGAGCTGGAAGATCCTTTCCGGCTCTATCGCTGCCACACCATCATGAACTGCGCTAACGTCTGTCCTAAAGGCCTCTCACCGGCGCGGGCTATTGCCGAGATCAAGAAGATGCAGGCCGAGCGTCACATTTAGGCCCATTCGGCATGAGCGATGATCGCGGATTTCGCAGCGAGCCAGATCCGAACAATCCCGGCTGGCACACCTGGCAACTGAACGACGCTACCCGCTTCAATAGCTGGATGTTTCCGCAGTTACTGGTCCGGGCGGACCCAGATGGCAAAGCACGCCTGCGCATGTTCCCTGAACATCGCCATACCAATCTCGCCAACAATATTCATGGCGGGACCGTGATGGCGCTTATCGACATTGCGCTGTTCGCCTGCTCCCGAATGCTCGGGATCATTGAGGCCGGAACTGCTGTGACGCTTGATCTCAATGTCCAGTTTATCGGGGCAGGCAAGCCAGGTCAGCCCTGCGACGCCGTTACCGAACTGCTGAAGGAAACGCGTCGACTGGTCTTTCTGCGCGGAGTGGTCGAGCAAGGTGCGGGCAACATCATAGCCGCTTTCTCGGGAACTATCCGCAAGCCCACCGCGCCGCGATGAGCGCCCTACTGGACCGATATCAGCAGCTGGTGGCTGCAGGCGAGTTGCGATCGGACCGCGCACAGCAAGACGCGGTGGAACGATTGGCACGGTTGGCACAGGCACTGGAGGCCCCGTCAGAATCCGGTTTGATCGGCCGCTTGTTTGGCAAGGCCCCTGCCCCGCCCCGTGGGGTATATCTGTGGGGCGGCGTGGGCCGCGGGAAATCGATGCTGATGGATCTGTTCCATGACAACCTGGCAATTGCCGAAAAGCGCCGGGTTCACTTTCACGCCTTCATGCAGGAGGTTCACGCCAGACTGCGCCAGGCGCGCCAGAGCGAAACGGGCGATCCGATTCCGCAAGTTGCCGCTGCGATTGCACAGAACCTGAGGCTGCTGGCTTTCGACGAAATGGTCGTCAACAACTCTGCCGACGCCATGATTATGAGCCGACTGTTTACCGCCCTGATCGTAGGTCACGGGCTGGTGATCGTCACAACCTCAAATCGAGCGCCGGATCAGCTTTACAAGGATGGCCTCAACCGCGAGCATTTTCTGTCATTCATCGAACTGATTTCCCGAAAACTTGACGTCATGGCGCTGAACGGACCGCACGATTACCGGCTTGAGCGATTGGCGGGCATCGAAACATGGCACACTCCGCTTGGCGACGCAGCGACCGCCCAGGTGCGCGAAGCGTTCTATCGTCTGACCGATTACCCGCCTGAAGACAGTGCGCATGTTCCATCCGCCGATCTCGATCTGGGCGGGGGCAGAACGCTGCATGTCCCCAAAAGCCTGAAGGGTGTGGCTGTGTTCAGCTTTCGAAAGCTGTGCGGCGAAGCGCGCGGCGCTGCCGACTACCTGACCGTGGCCCGGACTTATCACAGCGTGATCCTGGTCGGGATCCCACGCATGGGGCCAGATCAGCGAAATGAGGCAGCTCGCTTCGTGACGCTGATCGACGCGCTTTACGAGCATAAGGTGAAGCTGTTCGCGACGGCTGACGCCGAGCCGGACAAGCTCTATTCATCTGGCGACGGTGCCTTCGAGTTTGAACGCACCGTCAGCCGTTTGATGGAAATGCAGAGCGCCGAATACCTCGCCGCCGGCCACGGCGATTGTTGACGCACCGCACGAGGCGGTCCGACCCTAGATGTCCAGCCGCATGGTTACCCGAAGATCGCGGCCCGCGAGCGGAGCATAGTCTTTAAGGTACGAGGCATGCCGCCGTGCAACAACGTCAAACAGGTTATTGCCCGACAGGATGATACTGAGCGGGCCATCATCACCGAGCGGCCGCCAAACCGCAGACAGGTTGACGACCGTGTAGGCCGGAGTCTCGGTTTCGAGCGGTGCCAATCGGCGCTGCGCGAAAACATGCTCCGCTTCGATCCCCACATCCAAATGCGGCGACTTCGCTGTCAAGCCGCCCAAAATACGCAGCGGCGGAATCCGCGGCGCGTTGCCGAAGCCGTGGATATCGGCCCGGACCATATCGACCAGCGCATTTGTCGTAATCGTCCATTTCCCGGGTTTTGCCAGAGTTGCTTCTACTTCCGCCTCAAAACCATAAAGGCGCGCGTCGGATTGCCTTATCTGATATACCGGAAGCCCGTCTTCGATCGCTCCGGTCCTGGCGTCGTAGACAAAGTTGGCGTACCAGTTGTGGAATACTGATGCTTCGAAGCGAAGCCCTTCGACGTTACCTCTGATAATCCCTTCTACCGACCATACCCGCTCTACCTTCAGGTCAGGATCGCCGACTTCGAAAGCGGACGTGCCGGCATGTGGACCGTTGGAAAACAGTTCTTCGGCCGATGGAGCACGCTCGGTATGGGCAGCATTGACCGCGAACTTCCATCCAGGTGAAAATTCATATGCACCGCCAACTGCAGCTGAAAAGGTCGAAAAGCGACGCGAACCATTATAAAACTGGGTCTGTCCGTCCAGCGGTCTGGAAAACTGCCGGGTGCGTTCAAACCGCGCTCCGCCTTCCAACAGAAAGGGTCCGCTCTCCAGCTGCTGCAACGTAAATAGCCCTACTTGCTCCGTACTGTTGGCCGGAAGAAATGCCTCGTCGCCCACCACGCCAAAATCGCGGAGTACAAATTGGGCGCCGGTAACGCCTTTCCACGGCCCGCGTTCGGCCTGAACAAGCTCAAGCCGTCCTTCCATGCCCGTACTGGAAAATGTGGTGC
>JAFLDC010000208.1 GCA_017302775.1 Sphingomonadales bacterium | reverse complement strand
CGATCCAGATCCTGTGCCGCCGCTCCGAGAACAATCCGCTCTATGTCGGCGACCCCGGCGTCGGCAAAACCGCGATTGCCGAAGGACTGGCCCGCAAGATCATCGAAGGCGATGTGCCCGAAGTGCTGCAGGACGCGGTGATCTATTCGCTTGATATGGGCGCGCTGCTGGCTGGCACCCGTTATCGCGGTGATTTTGAGGAGCGACTCAAGCAGGTCGTCAACGAGCTCGAAAAGATGCCAGAAGCAGTTCTTTTCATTGACGAAATTCACACCCTGATCGGGGCCGGAGCGACCAGCGGCGGGGCGATGGATGCCTCGAACCTCCTCAAGCCGGCCCTGTCTGGCGGCACTATCCGCTGCATCGGTTCGACCACTTACAAGGAATTTCGCAATCACTTCGAAAAGGACCGCGCGCTGCTGCGCCGGTTCCAGAAGATCGATGTGAACGAGCCAACCGTCGAGGATACGATCAAGATCCTCAAGGGTCTGCGTTCGGCCTTTGAAGAACACCACAAGGTCAAATACACCCCCGATGCGATCAAGACCGCGGTCGAGCTGTCGGCGCGCTATATCAATGACCGCAAGCTGCCCGACAAGGCGATCGATGTGATCGACGAAGTCGGCGCGATGCAGATGCTGGTCCCGGCCAGCAGGCGCAAGAAGACCATTACCGCGCGCGAGATCGAAGCGGTAATCGCCACCATGGCTCGAATCCCGCCAAAGTCGGTATCCAGCGATGACCGCACCGCGCTTGAACATCTTGAGCGCGATCTGAAGCGTGTCGTTTTCGGTCAGGATCAGGCGATCGAGGTTCTGTCGAGCGCGATGAAGCTCAGCCGGGCCGGCCTGCGCGATCCCGACAAGCCGATCGGCTCGTTCCTGTTCTCCGGCCCGACCGGGGTCGGGAAGACCGAGGTGGCGAAACAGCTCGCGGCCATCATGGGCATTCCGATGCAACGGTTTGACATGTCCGAATATATGGAGCGCCATTCGGTCAGCCGTCTGATCGGCGCTCCGCCAGGTTATGTCGGGTTTGATCAGGGCGGATTGCTGACAGATGCGATCGACCAGCAGCCGCATTGCGTGCTGTTGCTCGACGAAATCGAGAAAGCCCACCCCGATCTGTTCAATATCCTGTTGCAGGTGATGGACAACGGTCGCCTTACCGATCACCACGGCAAGACGGTCGATTTCCGCAATGTCGTGCTGATCATGACCACCAATGCCGGGGCTAGCGATATGGCGAAGCAGGGCATCGGATTTGGCGATGTGTCCAAGGCCGACGCTGGCGATGAAGCCGTGAAGCGGATGTTTACACCGGAATTCCGCAACAGGCTCGATGCGATCGTGCCCTTCGCATATCTCGGCACCGATGTGATCGCCCGCGTGGTCGAAAAGTTTGTCCTGCAGCTTGAACTGCAACTGGCCGAACAGAACGTCCACATCCAGTTCGATGGCGACGCCCGCGAATGGCTGGGCAAGCGAGGCTACGACAAGCTCTATGGTGCCCGGCCAATGGCGCGGCTGATCCAGGAGAAGGTCAAGCAACCGCTGGCGGAAGAGCTGCTGTTCGGCAAGCTGCGCCACGGCGGAGAAGTCCACGTCTCGGTCAAGGAGGAGGTGCTGGCCTTTGAATTGACTCCCGCGCCGCCCAAGCTGGATCGTAAGGCGAAAAAAGCGGCGGAAGCGGCAGCGACTAAGCCGAAGCCGAAGCCCCGAAGCAAAGGCAAGGCAGCACCAGAGGCCAGCAGCGATTGATTGCCGTCAATTCGCCGGGATCTGACCGCGGCTAGGTCCGTGCCCTGCAGTCCTGCCCGGAGCCCGCATGATGACCAGTGCCACCGCCCCTACGGCGCAAGCCACGCCCGCTAGCCCGTTCGCACGGGTCGGGGGCCATGCCGCGCTCCGGAGGATCACCGAGCGGTTCTATGACCTGATGGAGCAGGAGCCTGCCTTTGCCGAGCTGCGGGCAATGCATGCGGCTGACCTGGCGCCCATGCGCGAATCGTTGCCGCTATTCCTGGCCGGTTGGGCCGGCGGCCCGCGCGACTGGTTTGATGCCAATCCCGGCAAATGCATGATGAGCATGCATGCCCCGTTTCCGATCAATCGCCAGACCGCCGGGCAATGGGCCAAAGCGATGACCCGCGCGATCGCCGAAACCGAACTGGCTGACCGCGAGATCGCCGATGCCATGGCCGATGTCCTCGCCCGGATGGCCCACAGCATGGCGCGGGGCTGAACTCGCCAAGGCCATCTGGTTTGGCTAGGCTTCCGATCCATGAACTCCATCGATAGATCGCGCCGCCGACTGGCGATTGCCGCCGCCGCCCTGGCTGGCTATGTTGACGCGGCCGGGTTCCTCTCCGCCAATCGCTATTTCGTCTCGTTCATGTCAGGCAATACCACCCGCCTCGGGGTGGACGTGGTGACAGCGCCGGCAATGGCAGGAATCCCGGCGCTGCTGATCGCTGGCTTTGTGCTCGGCGTGTTTGGGGGTGCAATCCTTGCCGCCAGGGCAGGACCGCAGCGCAAGTTCGCGGTGCTGTCACTCGTTGCAATACTGCTTGGCGCAGCTGCCTGGACCGGATCGATCAGCTGGAAAATGGGCCTGCTCGTATTGGCGATGGGTGCGCTCAACAACACGTTCCAGAAGGATGGCGAGGTTTCGGTGGGGTTGACCTACATGACCGGCGCACTCGTCCGGTTTGCCCAAGGTCTGGCCGCCCGGATGCTGGGGAACGGCGGCGATGGCTGGGCCAACTGGCTGATCCTGTGGCTGGGGCTTGCGATCGGCGCGGTGGCAGGTGCCTATGCCTTGATCAACTTTCCAGCGCTGGTGCTATGGCTGGCAGCGGCATGGGCCTTGCTCTTGGCACTGTACGCGCGGATGATCATTCTCAGCTAAGTTGGATCAGCTTGTCGCGCCCAGTTGCGCCGCGCAACAAATGCAACCGTGACGTCGCCACGCCAAGCGCGTCGGCCAAGAGACCGATTACCGCCTGGTTGGCCTGGCCGTCCTGTGGTTTGGCGCGAACCTTGATCAGCACTACGCCCGTACCGAGGTCAACGCTCTCAACCCTCGCCCCCGGCGTCACACGCAGCGCCAGCCGCCCTTCGCCATCGGCCAGGGCCAGAATCGCGTCCGCCGGTGGGTACTCAGCTTTCGGCCTGGCCATCGTACAGCGCGGCGTGGTGGCGGGCATTTTCGACATAGTGCGCAACGCCCATTTGCAGCCCGGCGATCATCCTGTCGTCCAGCTCGCGCATGAACGTCGCTGGCCGTCCGCTCCACAACTGCCGGGCGGGAATACGCTTGCCGGGTGGCAGCAGCGCGCCGGCTGCCAGCATGCCTGCCTGCTCGATCACGCAGCCGTTCATGGTTTGCGCGGCAAATCCGACAAAGCCCTTGTCTTCGATCACGGTGCCGTGAAGCATCGCCATATGGCCGACGAGCACGTCTTCACCGATCAGGGTCGGATAGCCGTCAGGCGCACCGGGCTGGGGTCCATCGCAATGAATCACCGTGCCGTCCTGGATGTTGCTGCGCGCGCCGATAACGATCCGGGTGACATCCCCGCGCAAAACGCAATTGTACCAGATGCTGACGTCGGGGCCGATTTCGACGTCGCCGATGATCCGGCAACCCGGAGCAATGAACGCGCTGTCGTGAATCCGCGGGGCCTTGCCGTGGATGCCGATGATGGTCGTATCGGGTCGGTGCTTGGTCATGGTCGTCCCAGAAAGTTGCGCCAGGTGATATAGGGGAGAATCGACGCGCGGTCATCCGTCCACGGCTGCGGTGCGGGCGGTGCCGGTTTGCGCCACGGCATGGCCGGAGCGGCTGCCGACAGTGCCGCCAGGCGCGAAGGGTCACGGGTGATCGCAACCCAGGTCGATCCGGTCCACGGGCTGCCGGTGGGCGGCTCATCTTCCCGCACCGCTGCATGCAGGCCGCGTGCCCTGATTTCGGCGGCAAGCGCCGGTTCAAGGTTCATGTAACGGTTGGAAATATGAACCAGCAGCACGCCCTGCGGTGCAAGGGCATCAAGATAGACGCCAAATGCCTCATGCGTGAAGAGGTGAAGCGGAATCGAATCCGACGAAAACGCGTCAATCGCCAGCAGGTCAAACGAACCGGCCCGAACTCGACCCAGATTGACCCTGGCATCACCAAGCACCACCTGCGCCTCGGGCGCGCAATCCCGCAGGAATGTGAATGTGCCTTGGCGTGACAGATCAAGCACCGCCTCGTCGATTTCAAACATGGTCCAGGCTTGGCCAGGCCGGGCATATCCGGCAAGCGAGCCGGTACCAAGCCCAACCACACCAAGGCGCACCCTACCCGGATAGAGCCGCGAGCCGTTGGCGAACCCGATGCCCACCCCCGAACCCGGTCCGTAGTAGGATAGCGGCAGGCACCGCGCCGCCGGGTCGGTCGATTGCTGGCCATGCAGGGTGGTGCCATGAGCCAGGGTCCGCAACTGGCGCTGGGGATAGTCGCGAACGGTATAAATCCCGAAATAGCTGCGGGTGCGGATCCCGGCGAGATCCTCCTGCGCGGTCTGCCACCCACCCTGGGCGAGCATCAGAATACCCAGCAAGCCGACCGACAACCAGCGCCACGGGACCAGAACCAGTCCGATCAGCGCGATACCCGCGGACAATGCCCAATGCAGAACCTCACGATCCTGAGTCTGATTGGCGTCATGCAGCAACCAGATCAATCCGGCCAGCGTCACGATCGCCGCACCCAGCGCGAGATGTTTGAGTTCGCTCTGCAACCCTTTCAGCCGCGTCCAGTCCAGCAGGCCACTTCGCGGCATCAGGGCGGCTGCGCCCAGCACCAGCAGTGGATACTCCCACACCCAGTCGAAAACCAGCGGTGCGAGCAGGGCGGTGAACAACCCGCCCAGAGCCCCGCCAGCCGACATGGCAAGATAGAAAGTGGTCAGCTGTTCCGGCGCCGGTTTCAGGTCGTAAAGGCGGCCGTGCAGCGCCACGCAGACAAAAAACAGCAACGCGAGACTGGCGATCACCGGCAGAAGCCCATTAGACCCCTGAGAGACCATCGCCAGACCTCCGATAGAAAGCAGCGCAAGCCAGGTCTGGTCAGCAATGAACCGGGCTGGTCCGCGCCGATCGGCAAAGGCAATCACGAAACTGAACAGATAAATGCCAAGCGGGATAACCCACAGCAGGGGCATGGCGAAAATATCGGTCGTCAGGTGGGTGGTGGTCGACAGCATCAGCCCGGACGGCACCGCCGCCAGGGCAATCCACAAAGCCAGCCGGCGCGGCGCGATGGCCGCACCCATGGCACGCGACGGCTCCGCGCTCCCCTCCAGCGTCAGTCGCGCCCGCGCACATAGTGCGATCAGGCACAGGAGCGCGATGTAGCCCAAGGTCCAACCCCACGCCTGAACGCGGATCGGCAACAACGGTTCAACCAGCAGAGGATAGGCTATCAGGCCGGCAAAACTGCCCAGGTTGGACGCAGCGTAAAGCGCCCACGGCTCTCCGGCTGCAGGA
>JAFLDC010000207.1 GCA_017302775.1 Sphingomonadales bacterium | reverse complement strand
CCGCACCGCGATGACGACCTTCGTGTTCGAGGTGAAGAACATCCCTGCCGCGCTGTACAGGGCGATGGGCGGCTTTGCCACCAACGGGGTCAACATGACCAAGCTGGAAAGCTATCAAAAGGGCGCCAGCTTTGCCGCGACCATGTTCTATGCCGATATCATCGGCGCGCCGGGCGATCCGGGGGTGGACCGTGCGCTGGAAGAACTGGCGTTTCATTGCAAGGAACTGCGCATACTGGGCACCTATCCGCAGGAACTTGTTCGCGGTTAACGACAATTTGCTGCATTGTTGGACTTGCCCGGTGCACCGCGCCGTGCAAACACCCGGGGCGTGACACAAGCTGTGCCAGTAATCGAGGGGGCGACGGCCGCGCAGGACGCCGCGCGTGACTGGCAGGCGGTTCATGCCGATCCGTCGATCCAGTTCGCGCCGGTCAATATCACAGTGGCCCCGCAGCAAACGCCCGGTTGGCTGAAAGCGATCGACGAATTCCTCAAGGCCCTGTTCGAACCGCTTGGCCGCGCGCTCGGGCTGTCATGGCCGGTGATGTACTGGGCGCTGCTGGGGCTGCTGGCAATAGCGGTCCTCTATGGACTGTACCGCGTGTTCGAACCGGCCTTTGCCGCGCGGCGCGGGCACAGTGCCACGGTTGCCGAGCCGGAAGACTGGGCACCACAGCAGGACGAGGCCCTGGCCCTGCTGGAAGATGCCGATCGGCTTGCTGGCGCCGGACGGTTCGATGAGGCGACGCACCTGCTGCTGATGCGATCGGTTCAGCATATCGCGGCGTCCCGGCCGGAATGGGTCCGCAAGGCCAGTACTGCCCGGGAAATCGCCGGGCTGCCGGGTCTGTCAGAAGGTGCGCGGGGCACGTTCAGCCTGATCGCCGGCCGGGTCGAACGAAGCCTGTTCGCCCTGCGGGCATTGGGCGCGGACGACTGGCAGGCTGCGCGTGAAGCCTATGCCCGCTTCGCGCTGGAACGGTTCGTGGCATGAGCCGCGCAGCCGGGCCCTTCTCACCCCGCATGGCGCTGGGGCTGGTGCTGTTTGGCGCAGCCTGTTTTGTGGCGATGCTGTGGATGATCGGCAGCGGCATGGCCGATTCCAAGCCTTCTGCTGTCGGCGGGCACGTCCAGGGCAAGGGGCTGAACGGCTATGCCGCGCTTAGCCAGTATCTGCAAAAACGCGGCTACAAGGTGGCCAACGTGCAATCGCAAGGTGCGGTCAAGCGCACGGGCGTACTGATCCTGACGCCGTCGCAAACCGCCGATCCCAAGGTCCTGACCAAACTGGTTGAAAGCCGCCGCCAAGTTGGCCCGACGATTGTGATTTTGCCCAAATGGATCGCCACGCAGCTGCCGCGCCTGCTGCCGAACGGCAAGCCTGCCAAGGAGGGCTTCGTCCAGCTGCGGCAGGTGATGCTGCCGAACTGGACGGGGTTCTACGATGACGTTTCGATCAAGGGCGGCGCCCTGAAGACCGGCTCGCGCCCCGGAGCATGGGAGGCCGCCGGGCTCAGCGGGGTGATGCCGGTCCCCGACAAGGTCATTTCGGGCGACGGCGAATATGTCATCCCGCTGGTAATGGGCAGCGGCACCCAGCAGGTGCTGGCCGGCTATATATCCGATGGCGGTTACTATCCGGCGCTGCGCGCGGCTTCGGTCGGATATGACGAGGTTGAACCCGATGAAGACCCGATCGACCAGTATCCGGTGCTGTTCGTGTTCGATGCCGACCTGTTCAACAATTATGGTATGGCCCGGCCGGAAAACGCCGTGCTGGCTGAACGGCTGATCAACGCCGCGCTGGATGGGAAAGATCGGGTCGTGCTGTTTGACCTGACCATGCTGGGCTATGGCCGTTCGCGCAGTTTGCTGACGCTGGCTTTCACGCCGCCCTTTCTGGCGGCAACCCTGTGCCTGCTGCTGGCCGGGGCGGTGGTCCTGTGGCGGGCCTATCGCCGGTTCGGACCGCCGGTGCAGCGCGGACAAACCATTGCCTTTGGCAAGCGCGCGCTGGTCAGCAATTCAGCGGGATTGATCTATCGTGCCCGGCGGATGCACCTGGTGGGGGCACCCTATGCTGACGCCGCGCGCGATCGGCTGGCCCGCGCGCTGGCGCTGCCCGCGCGGCTGGGCCATGACAAGACCGAAGCCGCGATTGATCGGGCGCTGGCGGCCCGCGCCCCTGGTGCCACCCCGTTTTCCGTCGTCGCAGCCCAGCTGCGCGGCACGTACAAACCGATCGAGATGCTGCGCGCCGCGCGCCAGCTTCATGCGCTGGAAAGGACCCTGACGCGATGAGTGAGACCGCAATGACCCTGGCCGAAGTCAGCCATCTTGCCGCCCAGATCCGCGGCCAGATCGGCAAGGCGATCGTTGGCCAGACCGAGACGGTCGATGGCCTGCTGGTTGCGCTGCTGGCGCAGGGGCACATCCTGCTCGAAGGCCCGCCCGGAACGGCCAAGACCTTTCTGGCGCAGTGTTTCGCGGCCAGCCTGGGGCTTGATTTCAAGCGAATCCAGTTCACGCCGGATCTGATGCCGGGCGATATCCTGGGATCCAACCTGTTCAACTTCCAGACCAGCCAGTTCACCCTGACGCGCGGGCCGATCTTTACCGAGCTGCTGCTTGCCGATGAAATCAACCGCACCCCGCCCAAGACCCAGGCGGCGCTGCTGGAAGCCATGCAGGAACGCCGTGTCACTCTGGACGGTGCACCGCATGCCCTGGCCGATAACTTTCTGGTGGTGGCAACGCAGAACCCGATCGAAAGCCAGGGGGTCTATCCGTTGCCCGAAGCGCAGCTTGACCGGTTCCTGTTCAAGCTGCTGGTCCCTTATCCAACCGCCGCAGAAGAAGCGCGGATCGTCAGCACCTTTGGCAGCCATGCCGGTCCGCCCCGCGCGGCTGACATGGGGGTTGCGCAGGTGGCCGACGCGGCGATGATCCGGGCAGCGGCGCAGGCGGTCAAAGGCGTGACCCTGTCCGACAGCGTCATCGACTACGTGGTCCGGCTGATCCGCGCGACCCGCGACAGCGCCGACCTTTCGGCCGGGGCGAGTCCGCGGGCGGCCGTGCTGCTGGCCAATGCCGCCCGCGCGCGCGCTGCCCTGGAAGCGCGCGATTATGTGGTGCCGGATGATGTGAAAGCGCTGGCCGCGCCGGTGCTGCGCCACCGGCTGCTGCTGTCCCCGGCGGCAGAGATCGAAGGCAAACAGGTTGAGGCGCTGGTCGCCGAAATGGTCGAAAGCACCGAGGCGCCGCGTTGACCTGATGATGCCGCGCGCCGCCTTGATCCCGACAGGCCGGGCCGCCTTGCTGGTCGCGGCGGCGGCCCCGCTGGCGCTGCTGGTGGCCGTGCTGGTCCCGGCGATGTGGGCTGCGGCACCCGCGCTGGGCACGCTGATCCTGGTGCTGGTATTGGTGGATGCAGTGCTGGCCGGGGGGCTGCGCGCCCTGACGCTGACCAGCGATCCCGATCTGGAAGTGGGTGAGCCGGGACTGCTGCAGATCGATGCCGAATTCGCCAGCGGTATGACCGGCAGCGCCCAGTGCGCCATCGCTGCCGATCTGCGGCTGCTGCCGGGCGGGCGCACCGAAGGGCCGCTGGCCAGGGTGGAACCGGCACGGTGGCGGGCCGCCCTGCCGTTCACGCCAACCCGGCGCGGCACTGGCCAGATCGAGACGATATGGCTGCGCTGGACCGGGCCGCTGGGGCTGGGGGCACGGCAGGTGGTGCAGGATCTGGACCGGCCGGTGCGGGTCTGGCCCAATCTGGCCCCGGTCCGCTCACCCGCGTTGCAGACCTTCCTGCGCGATGCCCAGTTCGGTCTGATCGCCCGGCGGATGCGCGGCGAAGGCACTATGTTTGAATCGCTGGCAGAGTTCGAGCCGGGGATGGACCGGCGCCGGATCGACTGGAAGGCCAGCGCCCGCCATGCCCATCTCTACGCCAAGGAGTATGAGGCGGAGCGTAACAACCAGATCGTCTTTGCCTTTGATTGCGGGGCGGCGATGTCAGAACCGGTGGGCGGCTTGCCGCGGATCGACCGGGCCGTATCGGCGGCGCTGGCCACGGCATTCGTGGCGCTCAAGGGTGGGGACCGGGTGGCCTTGTATGGCTTTGCCGCGCGGCCCGAACTGTTCACGCCCTTTGCGGTTGATCCGCGCGACTTCGCCCGGCTCAGCCGTGCCGCCGCCGCGCTGGATTATCATGCGCAGGAGCCGAATTTCACCCTGGCGCTGGCCAGCCTGGCGAGTCGACTGAAGCGCCGCAGCCTGATTGTGGTCTTTTCAGACTTCACCGATCCGACCAGCGCCGAACTGATGGTCGAAAGCATTTCGCGGCTGACCGCGCGGCATCTGGTGCTGTTTGTGACCATGGCGGACGAGGAACTGACCACGATCGCCACCGCCACGCCCGATGATATGCAGCAGCTGGCGATGGCGGTCAGCGCCGACGGGCTGCTGCGTCAGCGCGCGTTGGTGCTGGGCAAGCTGCGCCAGCTTGGGGTGGACGTGATCGAGGCCTCGTGGGACCGGATCGGCACACGGCTGCTTGACAGCTATCTGGCGATCAAGCGCAAGGGCGCCATCGGATGAGGGGGGTGGACTGATGGCCCTGTTTCCCGCCCTGCGCGGAAAGTCAGCAGCAGACGAGGCCGCGATCGAGGCGGTCGCCTTGCGGTCCGACCGGTTCCGTCAGGAACGTGAAGCGGACTGGAAGCGGCTTGAGCTGATCGTGACCCGGATGGAAAACGGGCGGCTGCGCAAGGTCTCTGACGCGGACTTGCTGGAGCTGCCGGTGCTGTACCGCACGGTCGCCTCCAGCTTGTCGGTGGCGCGCGAAACCTCGCTCGATGCGGCGACGCTGGCCTATCTCGAAAGCCTGGTCAAACGCGCCTGGTTCCTGGTCTATGGCCCGCGCACCACGCTGTGGGGCTGGCTGCGGCGCTTTTTCGGCGGGGAATGGAGCCGCGCGGTCCGTGCGATCACCCCGGAGATCCTAATCGCGCTGGTGCTGATGGTGGCCGGCACGATCGTCGGGTGGCAGCTCTGCGCACAGGATCCGGACTGGTACTATTCCTTTGTTCCGCCCGATCTGGCGGGGGAGCGGGTTCCGGGTGCCAGCGCCGCGACCTTGCGCGATGGTCTGTTCGGCAACACCGGGCAGACCGGCCTGTCGATCTTTGCGGCAAGCCTGTTCACGCACAATTCCAGCGTCGCTATCCTGTGCTATGCGCTGGGCTTTGCCTTTGGCGTGCCCACGCTGATGCTGCTGATTCAGAATACCACCATGCTGGGCGGAATCCTGTGGCTCTACCACGGGGTCGGGCTGGATTACGAAATCGCCGGATGGCTGGCGATCCATGGCACGACCGAACTGTTCGCGATTCTGCTGGCCGGGGCCAGCGGCCTGCACATCGGCCGGTCAATGGTCTTCCCGGGCACAAAAACGGTGCTTGAAGCGGCCGCCACCGCCGGGCAGCGAACCGCCGTAGTTATGGCCGGGGTGGTGTTCATGCTGCTGGTCGCCG
>JAFLDC010000206.1 GCA_017302775.1 Sphingomonadales bacterium | reverse complement strand
GTCTTCCACACCAACGACGTCGGAAAACTCGAACTCGGCCGTCGGCGCCTTCGGCTTGGCAATGACCTCGACATGCTCGGGCAATTCCGGCTCGCGCCGCAATCCGCCATTGGCGGAATCGAGCTTGCGCCGATGTTCTGCGACCAAGTCTGGGTCGGCTTCGATCGGGGGAAGCGCACTCCAGTCTTCGGGCGAGCGGGGAGTCTTCGATTGGCCGCAACTGGCGGGTGCCTTGACCACACGAGCCTGAAGCCGGCGATCCTTGTAGTAGCGCGCCTTCTTCGCCTTGATCGGAGGGGCGCCGGACATCAGCACGACCTCATCGGTCTCGGGCAGTTGCAGAACCTCGCCAGGGGTGAGAAGCGCCCGCGCTGTTTCCGAACGCGAGATCATCAGGTGGCCGAGCCAAGGTGATAGACGATGCCCGGCATAGTTCTTCATCGAGCGCTGCTCGGTTGTTGTCCCCAGCGATTCCGACACGCGCTTGGCGGTGCGCTCGTCGTTGGTCGCAAAGGCCACGCGGACATGGCAGTTGTCGAGGATCGCGTTGTTTTGGCCGTAGGCGCGCTCGATCTGATTGAGTGATTGGGCAATCAGGAAGGCCTTCAGCCCGTAGCCCGCCATGAAGGCGAGCGCGCTTTCGAAGAAGTCTAGCCTGCCCAATGCCGGGAACTCGTCGAGCATCAGCAGAACGCGCTGGCGCTTGGTTTTGGGATCGAACTCTTCGGTGAGGCGGCGGCCGATCTGGTTGAGGATCAGCCGGATCAGCGGCTTGGTCCGGCTGATGTCAGAGGGCGGAACCACCAGGTAGAGCGAAGCCGGAGGACCCTCGACGAGATCGGCGATCCGCCAATCGGAATGGCTGGTGACCTTGGCGATCACAGGGTCTCGGTAAAGGCCGAGGAACGACATGGCGGTCGAAAGCACGCCCGAACGCTCATTGTCGGACTTGTTGAGCAATTCGCGCGCGGCACTTGCGACCACCGGATGTGGTCCGGCCTCGCCCAAATGCGGGGTGTCCATCATCGCATAGAGCGTGTTCTCGATCGTCTCATTCGGGTTGGAGAGGAAGGCGGCGACGCCCGCGAGCGACTTGTCGCCTCCTGCATAGAGGACATGGAGGATCGCACCAACCAATAAGGCGTGGCTGGTCCTTTCCCAATGGTTGCGCTTTTCGAGGCTGCCTTCGGGATCGACCAGGATATCAGCGATGTTCTGGACATCGCGCACTTCATTGATGCCGCGGCGCACCTCGAGCAGCGGGTTATAGGCAGCGGATTCGAGGCTGGTCGGATCGAAGCGCAGGGTGCGGCTGAACGTGCTGCGGAAGCCCGCGGTGATGTCCCAGTTTTCGCCCTTGATGTCGTGGACGATGGCGGTGCCCGGCCAGGTGAGCAGGCTCGGGATGACGAGGCCGACGCCCTTGCCTGAACGGGTTGGCGCGAAGCACAGGACATGCTCGGCACCGTCATGCCGCAGATAGTTGTTGTTGAACTGGCCGAGTACCACTCCGCTGTCGGCAAACAGACCGGCCTTGCGGATGTCCTCGCGGGTTGCCCAGCGCGCGGTCCCGTAGGTATTGGCATTGCGGTTCTCGCGGCCGCGCCAGACCGACATGGCGATCGCGACCAAGATCGCGACGAAGCCGCCCGATGTCGCGATCATCCCACCCTTGTCGAAGATCTGCGGCGCATAGGCATCGTAAGAAAACCACCACCAGAAGAGGTCATAGGGCCGGTAGACCGGATGACCGAACGCCGAGAACCAGGGCGAACCCAGCTCAGGCTGGTAGCCGAGTGCGGAGGCCGTCCACTGAGTTGCGCTCCAGACGCTGATCAGGATGATCAGGAACACGGCCAGCACCTGGCCCCAGAGGATCTTCGCAGCGGACATAGCGCCAGCATGGAGCGCTAACGATTAGTCGGACAAGCGCGGTCCAGTCGTCATCGCACTCTGGCGAACTTTGACTTGCGATGGCGGGTTTGTCGGGGAGTGCGGAAGGACTGCTTTCAAGCGCGCCAACCAGTATAGCGGACATTCCCGGCTGCGTATCGTTGCGTCATCCGCCCAATCGATTGGGTGTCCAGCTATCTTCCGCGTATTGATATACCGCTTCGAGGCCGAAACGCGGATCGTCGCGGCGATCCGCTCGCTCGGCCAATTCCATCAGAACGAGCCAGTTGACGTCAGCCTCACGTGTGCCCAGCTGCACCGGTGCCAGATCCGTCCCGATTGAGTGGGGATGGATGTGACGATCCAGTGCCTTAGCTATCTCAGAACTTTCGTCGCGGTCTTTCGCAACTCGCGTGGCGGAACTGGCTACTAGGTCCGCGATCTGCAGCCCCGGGCTGCCGCGGGAATCTGTTAAGGCGACGGGTTCAGCCAAGTCCCAACCAAATTGCTCGGGAGAGCCGCCCAGCGCGACTGCTCGCCGGATTACGAACTCCTTGCCCTCGCCGATCAGGGATGGAAGCACCGCTGCGATTGGCTTGCTGTCGTCGCAGACAACCCGCAACGGACGCTTCTGTTGCCCCCAATGATTGATAAGGCTCCACAGTCCCGCCGCCGAAACGTCGAGCACATACTTTCCTTCGTCGGGCGTTGTTATTCGCAGCCGAGCGTTGTCGGCGACGATGATGTCGCGGTATCCGTTCGCGAAGCGCAACACGAGCTTAAGGGGGTGGTCTTCGGGTAGATGTGCCGACGCTTCCTGATCGAATAGCAGCGGGGCATCGCTGGGGTCGAGGGAGCGCATATAGCCCTCGAATTGCACGAGTGTCTCCTCGCCGATCTCATCCACCGAATTGATAAAGCAATACATTGCGACGAACCGGTGAAGATTCTTCTGATACAGCAACTCGGGCGAGAATTGAAAGACCGGCTCGAAAATGTACTCGAACAGCTTCCCGCAGAGCACAACCCGCTTGTTTTGAACGACGAACGAATAAAGGCCGTCGATCTCAGCAAGAACCTGAGCGACCAGGCTTCGGCCCCTCTCTGACGACAGCAGTTTCTGCGCCTTCAATTCTGGCATCTGGACCGGGTGATCTTTCCGAGCACGTTCAAGTATCTCCCATGCGCGGCGTTCCTCAATTGCAACGGACGCGTAGGCGAAGACCGGCTGATCCGCGTCGAGGAGCCGCGAACCGGTGAACCCGGATTCGTCCAAGAAGAGATCGAGGACGCCTTCTCTCGTATTGTGCGATTCTTCGCGTTCGTAAGATGCCATAGCGCGCCATAGCATATAAGCGCTCGATTGAACCGTCGGAATTGGAAAGCTATCATTGCGTCTCTTTGAAGAAGGCGGACGTCCAACTTAATGTCTCGATGAAATCATCCATTCCGCAAAAGCAGACAGTCGCCTGACATCCTAGCTGTCAGTGCTTAGAAGAGCACAAACTAGCGGCAGCTTTCAGGTAAGAGGTGCAAGCGGCCCAATGGCAGCTCTGTTATCGCAAAACGACATCCTAGATTTCAATCCCACGCGAGCGGCCAAGCGTCCACTCGATCCCGCCATCCGATCGCGAAGCGCCGCTGACATATTGCCTCAGGTGCCGGTCGAGCTGCTTCGACCAGGGAACGAGCGAAAAGCCGAGGCCGTCGTCGATCATCGCAAAGCGCCCCGATGCGAGCTGGACGCGCACCCGATAGACGCCCGACACCTCGCCGCTCGGCTTGCCCTGACGATAGGGCAGGTTGTGCTCGCGGGAGAGCGCGGCCCCTGCCTCGGCAAGGTCGCGGTCGCGCAGCGTTCCGAGCAAATTGCGGGAAAGCACGAAGCGGTTGCCTTGCCGTTTCGCGAGACCCTCGGCTTCGAGATACTCCAGTCGCTGCGTCTTGGCTGCTTCGATCTCGCTACCAAACCCTGCGCCGAGGGGCAGCGGTTCGGATGCGACGATTTGCTTGTCGAGCCAGGTCGATCCCCGCGCGGTCTGCTGTGCGGCGAGATCGAGATCGGAATGGGTCCAGAGCGAGGATTGCTCGCGGCCGCGCCGGTCAGTCCAGGTCCGAAGTTCGACGATTCCGCCGGGCGTGGCATCGCCAGTCAGGTCGATGTCACTGAACTTATGGTGATGGACACGGCCGTCGGCACCATCGATCACGGCATAGGCCTCGCCGGTCAACTCGTTGTGAAGCCCGCGCTCGACCAGTCGGCCGATCACCGGCTCCGGCGCAGCTCCATCATGCATGGCGAACCGTCCGGTCTCCGCAGCAAGGCCTTGGCTGGTCATCGCCCGGTGCATGGTCTTGATCACGTCGCCCCTGACCGCGAGCTCGCGGAGCGATTGTTCAAGTCCCGGCTTGAGCCTCCAGCATCCTGGCGCGATCCTGTCGACAAGCGCCATGCGTTCGAGCTTGGTGGCGCGTCCGATGAGATGTTGCCTGCCGGGGTTCGCAGTCCGCGTCGGATCGGGGCGAAGATCGACCACGCCGCCCAGCTCATCGGCCATCCGCTGGAGACGGCGATCGAGGCCGGTCCAGCGATCGGCATCGATCTCGCGCAAGATGGTTCGCTCGACCTCGCGCTCACTGCGCGGTCCGAGCTCAAGCGAAACGCGCGCTTCCGCGCGACTGCGCATCCCTTCGCGGATGTAGTCCTTGTCGATAACCAGGTCGTGGCCATCGTCGGCCTTCCCTCTGACCAGGATATGGATGTGGGGGTTGTCGGTATTCCAGTGGTCGACCGCCACCCAGTCGAGCCGGGTGCCAAGATCCTTCTCCATATCCGTCAGCAGTTCGCGCGTGAATGCCCGGACATCGGCAAGCTCGCCTGCATCTTCGGGCGAGACGATGAAGCGGAAGTGATGGCGGTCGTCGGCGCAACGCTCGGCGAAGAGCTTGCCGTCGACCGGTTCGGGATCGGCACCAAACAATTCGGCGTCCTTTCCGTCTTGGGTGACGCCGTCGCGTTTGAGATAGGTCAGGTGCTGCGCGAGCGGCGCTGCGGCGAAGCGCGATCCCCGGTGCCGCACGACGCGCGCCTTGACGATGACACGGCGATTGCTGGAACGCGAGGTTGTCCGCAGGTTGGCAATCCGGCCTCGCGCCCGTCGGCCGGTGCCGCGCCCGGAACCTGAACGACCGGATCGGCCGCCGTGTCCGGCCCGGTTGGACAAGGCCCGAAGCTGCGCCTTGAGAGTGCGCGCTTTGCGCTGACCAGAGGCGCGATCACGGATGCGCCCCGGTTTGATCTCGAAGTCATCGTCACTCATGGGCGGTTGCGGCGCGGAATGGCGGCTGGCTCCGCGCACGGCGGAATTGCGCGAATTCTTCGGAAAGGAGCCAGCCGGGGTACGAGGCGGCTGGCTCTGAAAGCAACGCAAATCTGCATCCCCACACCCCGGCGGCTGGCTCCGCTTTTATCTTGCCATCCTCCTGACCCTCCTCCCTTCACGGCCCACTTTCCGCACAATTGCACCCCAATCCACGCCATCACGCGCCAGAGGGGCCAGCGCGCAATCACTGCATCCGGCTCCCCGAAACGGGTGCGAAGAGGCCGCCGAGCGGACGGGGAGAAGCAGGTGGCGCAGCCGCCGTACCTTCTCCGATGTCCGAAC
>JAFLDC010000205.1 GCA_017302775.1 Sphingomonadales bacterium | reverse complement strand
AACGGCGCGCGCATCAGTTTGGGAAGCCGATCTCCATACCGTTGCGCACTTCGCGCACGCCGCGCAGACCACTGGCGAGATCCAGCGCCCGACGCATCGCACTCTCGTCCGGCACCTTGCCCCGGACAGTGACCACGCCATCGCGCGACTGAACCCGCAATCGCGAACCGACCAGCCCGATATCCGAGCGCAGCAGCGTTTCGACGCGATCCGTCAGTGCCGAATCCGCACCTTCCTTCTCGGTGGAAACGATCCCGCCCGCAGCTGGGTGATCAGTGGCAAATGAGGTCAGCGAGGCACCGACCAGTGTAAAAAGAACAAGTACGGCCGCGAAGGCAAGGCGTGATGACTGCATGTAGCGCTCCTTGAGTTTGAGACAAGGGCACTACGCGAAGACCATGCCAGAATAAATTAATTCGATAATTCAATCGCTTGCAAAATACCGCATGGATGACGCTGGCGGAGCCGTCGGGCACTGGCGACAGCTAAATCGATCACTACTCCGAACGGACCTCGGTCTCGTGACGAAACATCGCCGGCGTCAGGCCGTGTTTCTCCAGCAGACGGTAGAACTCGGTCCGGTTACGGTCGGCGATCCGGGCGGCATCGGCGACGCTGCCATCGGTCAACTTGAGCAACTGCACCAGATAGGTCCGCTCAAAGCGCTGCTTGGCCTCGGCATAGGTCAGCGCCTCCATCGCGGGAACCCGCAGTGCCCGCTGAACCAGCGATAGCGGAATCAGCGGCGTGGATGTCAGGGCGCAGCTTTGTTCGACAACATTGAGCAACTGCCGGATATTGCCCGGCCAACTGGCCGTGGCCAAGGCTTCCAGCGCATCCGGCGCAAAGCCGTTGATCGGCTTGCCATACTTGCGCGCCAGTTGGTGCACGAAATGGGCTGCCAGCAGGGGAATATCCTCGCGTCGCTCGTTCAGGCTGGGCAGGGTGAGCGACACCACATCCAGACGGTAATAAAGATCCTCACGAAACTGTCCCTCCGCCATCGCCGCATCCAGATCACGGTGGGTTGCTGAAATCAGACGCACATCGACCGGCTCGGCACGGGTGGCCCCAACCGGACGCACCATGCGTTCCTGCAGCACGCGCAGGAGTTTGACCTGCAGGGGCAGCGGCATGTCGCCGATTTCGTCGAGGAACAGCGTGCCGCCATGCGCGGCCTGAAACAGCCCTGTCCGGTTTCCGGCGGCACCGGTAAAGGCGCCGCGGACATGGCCGAACAGTTCGGACTCCAGCAACTGCTCGGGAATGGCGCCACAGTTGATGGCAACGAAAGGGCCGCTCGCACGGGGGCTGCCTTGGTGAATGGCACGCGCTAGTACCTCCTTGCCGGTACCGCTCTCACCGCGGATCAGCACGCTGGCGTCGGAAGCGGCCACCATGCGCGCTTCGGCCACCAGATTGGCCATTTTGGCACTACGATAGACCAGTCCGTCCGGCCATTCCTTGCCAGCCACGCCGGCCTGGGGCAACGCCGGGTCGGCATCGACGGGCGACGAAACGGCCAGCGCCTGGTCGATTTTTTCGAGCAGGATCTGACTGTCAAAAGGTTTGGTCAGATAACCGAAAACACCGCGTGAAGTCGCGTTGACCGCATCGGGAATGGTGCCGTGCGCCGTAAGCAGAATTACCGGCAAAGTGGGCCGGCTGTTTCGCAGCTCTTCAAAAAGCGCCAGACCATCAATGCCCGGCAGGCGAATATCGCTCACCACCACCCGCGGCGGATCAATCGCGATGCGGGCCAGCGCTGCCTCGGCCGAACCTTCGGCGCTGACCCGAAATCCACGCGCCTTGAGGCGCATGACCAGCAGACGCAGGATATCTTCGTCGTCATCGACGACTAGAACATGTGCAGCCTGAGCTTCGCGCGGTGTCATCGCCCTTCCCCCTTGCCAGCCGGCGGCCGCTGCAGTCGGGGCCGTACTGTCAGACTGCGCTCAATGCCGGCTAGGCCGTCCAGTTTCTCCTGAAGTTCCTGCTGCCGACGTTGCGCCTCCTTGGCCAGCTGGCTTTGCCGTTCCACCTGCGCCTCCAGCTTCAGGCGTTCGGCATAGTTGTCGGCGAGCACGCGGGCAATGGGCTGAAAGGTGGCCGCTGACGGCTCAATCGATTTGAGCAGGCTGTCGAGAATCTGCTGCGCTTTTGGCAAGTCCGGCGCGATACGGCCGCTGCCCAGCAGCATCGCCATGCGCAGCTGGGTGAACGGCGTCTGGGGCACGGCGGTGAGTATGGAGCGTTCCCGCGACAACTCGGCGGGTGTCATGCGCTGCAGCGCCTGATAGTAGGACAATGCCGCGCCGGGTCCAGGCTCAGCCGGCTGACCAACCGGTGGCCGCAGACCGTCGCCGGCGCAGCCAGTCAGCGCCAAAAACGTCAGCGTGCAGAGGGCGCGAAACAAGCGCCGGCTATAAACCTCAAGTGTTGGCATCGGGTATTTCCAGACAAAAATGGGCGCCCTGACCACCGGGCTGCAGGCGCACCGAACCGCCCATAGCCCGCGCCAGCTCGCGAACGATCGACAGTCCCACGCCACTGCCCTGGCGCGGTGCCGGCGCCTGACGCTGCCCCTGGACAAACGGCTCAAAAATCCGCTCGGCATCTTCTTCGGCAATACCCGGGCCCTGATCGACGCATTCGAAGCACCAGTTTGGGCCATCGCGTTGCACGCTCAAGCGGATTTCGCCGTGATCGGGACTGAAGTCGATGGCATTTGACAGCAGGTTATCGAGCATGGCTTTCATTTTTTCCGCATCGAGTATTGCCTGAACGGCTGGCGCCTCGACGACAACTTTCAGGTGACGGGACTGGATATGCAATTCCCGCTGCCGGACAACCGCCTGCAGCAGCCGATTCAATGGGATCGGGCCCAAATTGAGGCGTCGCGCGTCGAAAGCCGCCGCATTGAGACTGAGCAGGCTCTCGATCTGCGCCTGCAGGCTGCTGACATTATGCGCCAGGATATCGACCACCTCCCGCTGCGCACCGGCCAGCGGTGCCGGCACCTCCTCGTCGAGCAAAGCAACCCCTTCCTTGAGAGCTGTCAAAGGGGTTTTCAGTTCGTGTGAGACATGACGCAGGGTCCGCTCGCGGTCATCCTCAAGTTCGGCAAGGCGCTGGCGCAACCAGTCAAGACGCAAACCGAGCTGACGCAAATCATCCGGCCCGCCAACCCTGACCGGTTCGGCAAAGCGATTCCCGCCCAGGCGGACAATCGCCTGCTCAAGGTCGCGCACCGGCCGCACCAGCCACCAGGCCATCGCCACGGCGACCACGATCGCACCGAACAAAGCCATCGCTATTTGCATACCAAGCCGCCAGCGACTGGCTTCCAGCGTGCGGATCAGCGTGGCATTAGACGCATCGATCCACTGTTGCCCGGCAGCACCCAAACGTTGGTTCAGCTCCGACAGACGCGCCAGCAACGGTGCCAGTTCGCTGGCCGGCAGTCGTACATCCAGACCACTGCGCAAAGCCTCGGCCACCATCCGCCAGCCACCGAGCAAGGCATTGACCTGCTCGGCGCCCAGCGCCTCGACCCGATCAACGGTCGCCAGCGACTCGGCAAGATGTTCGTCGAAACGTTGCCGGAAGAGCGGATCGTCAAGCAACAGAGTCTGGCGCGCGCTACGCTCGATGTCGACCGAACGTTCGCCGAGTTCCTGCAAGGCGGCACTCATCGCCAGCGCCCGTTCGTTCAATGCCCGGCTCTCGTCCACCAGGCCTTCAACGACCCGCCAGCCGTGCACCGCGGCGCCACCGAGCAACAGCACGATCAGCAGAAAGCCAAGCAACATGCCCTGGCGAAATGAAATGCGCTTCATGGGTTCCGATTTTGGCAAAAATTCAGTGTAGACCGCAGACGATCGGTCATACCCGCTAACACCTCCGCCAAGGCGAATAAAAATCTCTTTAATTCAGACAATTACGCATTGTCGCAAATTGGCGACAGTCTGGAACAGCGGTCACTCCGTAATTTCCCTCGCGTTCAAAAAAAGCTGTCGTAAAAAAACGACGACAATCCGGAATTTGTTAAACAAATACCTTAGCTATTGAGTTTAATTAATTGTTTAAATTGAATTTTTATTATTTGGCACGCTAATCGCTGATGCAGCTTCCCGCCCCCACTCAAAGGAAGACGCATGTTCAGCAAAGCCAGTGCCATCCCCCGCCCGGAAACGATCGTTCGCAAGGATGCCTTGCGCCCCCTCAGCGGCAACACAAACTCGGTCAGCACAGACAGCGCGCCACCCAGCGAGGTCATTCGCAGCGAAGCCCCGGCGACCGCCGACAACAGCATGGGCGCCCGACTGATCGTCGGCCCGGACGTCAAGCTCAAGGGTGCCGAAATCCTCGACTGCGACACGCTGGTCGTCGAAGGCCGCGTCGAAGCCACCATGGATAGCCGCGTGATCCGGATCAGTGAAGCCGGCCGTTTCACCGGCAAGGTCAGTATCGACATCGCCGAAATCCACGGGCTATTCGACGGCGAACTGACAGCACGCTCGCAGTTGATCATTCACGCCACCGGCAAGGTCACCGGCAAGATACGCTACGGAAAACTGGTCATCGACGAAGGTGGCGAACTCTGCGGCGACATCAACGCCCTTTCGGCGGAGAAGCCGGCCCAGTCTGGTCGTAGCGAAACTATCGGCTTCCCCGCAACAATTTCGCCTTCAGTTTGAGGTTGATTGTCATGCAAGCCCTCCCTACAATCGCGGCCATGCATCTGTACGCCACCCTGCCCGTTTATTCGCCGGCGCCATCTGTCAGCACGCCAAAATTACGGGCGGTGGATAGCGGTTCGCCGCGAGTCAGCGTCCATGTCGCTGCTTCCGCCCAGGATCAGGCCGCCTGCCGGGCACTGGTTTGCCGCGTCTATGCCGAGCGAGGCTATCTGACGCAAGCGGTGGATGCAGCATTGGATCAGACACACACCGTCGTGCTCGGCGCCTGGGTAGGACACCACCTGGCGGCAACGCTGACCATCCGCCGTGACTCGGCAGCCGGATTGCTAGCCGACACGCTGTACCCTGAAGAAATGCACTACCTGCGCTCGGCCGGCGAATCCGTCTGTGAGTTTTCGCGACTGGCGGTTGATCCGCAGTTCAGTTCTCGCGCCGTGCTTGAAGCCCTGTTTTCCCGCAGCTATGACTACGCGCACGCCGTTTTCGGATGTAGCGACGCCGTCATCGAAGTCAATCCGCGCCACGCCGGCTTCTACAGCCGCCGTTTCGGCTATGCCCGGATCGGTGATGAAAAGCTCTGCCCCCGGGTCGACGCGCCGGCCGTCCTGATGCACCGCCGACGCGAAGATGCCCCTCGCTGATTGCAGTCGCCTCCGGGCACTGGTCATTTTTCAAGAAGCCCCGTAGACTTTCCGTTTTGCCGTTCGGGTAGCCGGTCGTACCGTCATCCGGTGAAACCGTCTGCCTGACCTCGCATCCGTCTCGACTCCGCTCTGAAAAAGGTACCCAGATTGGCTCAATACGTCATGTCCATGCTCCGCGTGAGCAAGATTGTTCCGCCCAAGCGCCAGATCATCAA
>JAFLDC010000204.1 GCA_017302775.1 Sphingomonadales bacterium | reverse complement strand
ATTCAGGAAATTCCACTTCGTGCCGGCGGCCTCCAGCACCTCCAGCGTATCGATGCCGATCTTGTCGAAGATGATCGCCAGCTCGTTCATCAGCGCGATGTTGAGATCGCGCTGCGTGTTCTCGATCACCTTGGCGGCCTCCGCCGCCTTGATCGATGACGCCCGGTGCACGCCCGGCTCCACGATCTGCTCGTAGAGGGCTGCCACCTTCGCCAGCGTTTCCGGCGTATCCCCGGAAACCACCTTGATCACCTTGGTCAGCGTCCGCTCGCGGTCACCCGGATTGATACGCTCCGGCGAATAGCCGACGAAGAAATCCTGCTTCCACTTCATGCCCGAATGCTTCTCCAGCACGGGAATGCAGACCTCTTCCGTTGCGCCGGGATACACGGTCGACTCGTAGATCACGATCGCCCCGCGCTTCATGTTCCGGCCGGCCGCCTCGCTGGCACCGACCAGCGGCCCGAAATCCGGGATGTGCGCGTCGTCCACCGGGGTCGGCACCGCCACTATGATGATGTCCGCCTCAGCTAGCCGTGCGGCATCCGCCGTGTATTCCGCATACGTTGCCGCCGCCATTTCCGAATCCGGCAACTCACGCGACGGATCAACCCCGCGCCGGCATGATTCAACCTTGGATTCAGCGATGTCGAAGCCGATCGTCCGCTCCTTCTTGCCAAACTCCACGACCAGCGGCAGGCCCACGTAACCGAGGCCGATAACTGCGATTGTCATTCTTCTGCTCCCTGCATTTGAATCCGAATTTGAACCCGAACGACCCAGCGCGCCTACGCTGCCGAGCGGTCAAGCTCCTCGATGGCGCGCCGCTTTCCGACGAGCAGGGCGCGCCAGTGATAGCGGCGAAGAAACTCGCGGAAACCAGGCTCTTCGTACCGCGGCAAACCTTTCAGCCGACTGCGCAACCAGCCCCACAAAATGAATGCCCCACCCACGACATACGGCTTTTCCGGGATCCGGTAAACCGCCGAGGCCAGCATCCAGAGCAGGCCGCTGCCCATGAAGTACTGCCCGTAACCATGCCGCATGCGGCCTACAAGGATGCCCTGCTGGCTCGAACCCATCGGCCGCAGGTGCACGAAACGCAGTTCGGGATCATCCCAACTGCAGGCGATCCAGCCGCGCATGCGACAGCGGTGGCAATCGATGCCGTCCCACATCACCTCGCGCACGAAACCACCCAACGCCTTGAACTGCGATACCCGATAGAACTTTGAGGCGCCGATCGACGTTTCATCGCCATGCCGTTCGTTCTCAAGGCCTTGAGCGGTCTCGATATAGGCCTTGCCGCTGCATGTCGCGATCCGCGGGTTGGCCTCCATGCGAAGCATCAACTCCTCGAAGTAACGGGGCGGCAGACGCAGATCGAGATCGAGCTTGCACAGGTAATCGAAGTCATCCGGATCGATGGTTTCATAACCGGCGTAGAACGCCTCGATGACGCCGGGCCCGACCGAACGTTTGCCACGATCCTTTCGCGTCACCACGCGAATCCAGTCATGCCGGGCGGCGTATTCCGCGAGAATCTGCGGTGTCGCATCGGATGAACCATCGTCGACGATGACCCACAGCGCCGGGCGAATCGACTGCGCGACGACGGTATCCAGCGTCTGCCGCATGAAGTCCGCCTCGTTGCGGCAGGGAGAGATCAATACATAGCGTCTTGTCATAACGGCGATTTTACCGTGCCGGCACGGCGAAATGCCGCAGCAGACGATCGATGTTGACCTGCTGCCCGAACTCCTCGCGCACATGATCGGCCGCGGCCCGCGCCAGCGAATCACGCAAGGCCGGAGATGCCAGCATCTGCGAAAGCTTGTCGCGCAGAGACAATGCATTCCCCGGTTCGGCAAGCAGCCCCGTCCTGCCATCGATCACCAGTTCGGGAATCCCCGAGAGACGGGTCGAGATGACAGGAATCCCCTGCGACATTGCCTCCATCAAAACAACGGGAATGCCATCCATATCCCCATTGCGGTCCTGCTTGCACGCCAGGGCGAAGATGTCGAGGTCAGCCATCCAGTCGGCGACTGCTTCATGCGACAGACTGCCAATGAACTCGACGGAATCCGACATCCCCAAGGCAGCGGCCTTCGCCTTCAAGTCATTCAGCAAGGGGCCATCCCCCGCTATGCTTAGACGGACCTGTGGCATGCCGGATACAGCCTCAAGAAGGACATCGATCCCCTTCTTCTCGACGAGGCGTGCCAGCGTTCCGACGCGATACGCCGATTTATCGGCAGCATGCGGCCAAACTGCCGGAGGCGAAAAACTGACGCCACAACGCACTACGGACAATTTCTCTTCAGGCAAACCAAGCGACTGCAAGTAGGCGACATTGAAATGAGAAATCGTCAGGAAGCCATGAGATCGGTCAGCCTTCTCTCTTAGCAGGACACCATGCTCGAAAATATCATTGGCGTGAGCAGTTACCGTAAAGGGCACCTCGGCCATCATTGCCGCATACATGCCAATGGTTCCAGGGACGTGCGCAAAATGCACATGGAGGTGTCTGACTCTGTGACGACACAAAAGGTGGGCCACATTAGCTGCTGCCAAAAACTGATAAACCAGCTTCAGCGCCGCGATCGTGATTCCCAAGCGTCTGAAATCATCGGCCAATGCTCTCACTGCGGCACCAGCCCCCGGCATCGCAAACAGTCTGCACAACCCGGTAGCGGCCACGATAGCCTTTGATCGGTCGTACACCGTCCGACAGCGGGCTTCAAGCACATGCTGCCCCGTGGCTGAACTGCCAGGCTTGCGAACAGTTATTGGCATGACCAGAAAACCCATGCGTTCGAGCGCCAGCAACTCCTGATAAACAAAGGTTGCAGAGAGTGCTGGCAACTCCGGGGCAAGATAGGCTAGTTCGAAATTCATTCTGAAGCAGCGCTCTCAAATATCCAGATGCGGGGAAGCCGGAACTCAGCATCGATGGGCACGCTCATGTGTAACATGGCCTGCAGGTCAGGTCATATCACAAAGACGCTTACGCAGATCCGTCAGGGACATCTCAATATCGTGAAACTTGGCCACCTGAATGCGTCCCGCCTCCGAAAAACTCTGCCGTAAGGCGGCATCATCGATCAGCCGTACAAGCTGGTGCGCCAGCCCCTCCCAATCGCCGGGGAAGAAAAGCAATCCCGTATGTTCATGCTCTACAAGCTCAGGGATACCTGCCACTCCGGGAGCCACCACAGGCACTCCGATCGCCATCGCCTCCATCAGGACGACAGGCAGACCTTCCATCAAACTCGTCATCACAAAAACATCGGCCTCTCGAAGCTCTTCCTTCACTTCGGACTCGGTCATCTGCCCAAGCAGCGTACACCGGTCTTCAACACCGCAGCGGGCAATGTGTTTCTTCAACTCGTTAATCAACGGCCCAGCTCCGACGATTCTCAACTCAGCATCAAATCCCTGAGAACGCAACAGTGACAAGGCTTCGATCAATCCGACTTGCGCCTTCTCCGGGACAAGTCGCCCGATATTCACGATCCGAAAGATCGCGCGCTGCCTGGGCGGATCGGTACGATATGCAAACGACTCCAGGTCAATTCCGCAACGAGCAACGAACATTTTTCCCCAGTCTGATTCGGGTGTTCGCCACATTGCCTGTGACCGTGTGTAATGCGACACGCAAGCTACAAACTCTGCCGACGCAACCTTTCCAGGAAGGAGATATCCATTGGGATAGGCCCAGTCCGCTGCACCATGAAGCGTGACGCTCCAGGGGATGCCGAGAAACTTCGACGCGATCAAGCCGACCCTGGCGGCTGAATTCGCAAAGTGACTGTGAAGATGCGTAACCTTGGCTTCACTCAGCATTCTGGCCAAGACGATCGCTTCGAAGAAATAAATCCACCGCCAGAGAAACTCCTTGAGCCCCGGGGCCGCGTGTTTCGTGGCCCAGATGCCACTCTTGAGGTAATTCCCCGGCGATGTTGATATCGCCCAAAGCTGCGCGGAAAGTACCGATAACAACGAAACAGGAAACAGATAGCGGGTTTCCGTGAGTGCCTGCTGGTCTTCAACACCAAGCCGAGAATTCATGGCCGGCCTGCGGATACTGAAAGTCGCAATGTTGAGGCCCTTTCGCCGCAGAACATCAATCTCTCGCCGAATGAATGTGTGCGAGGGGGCGGGATACTCGCTGACCAGATAGCCAATTCGCTTATCCGCCATCAGGACGCCCCTCTGACATAACCCAACATACGCTGCCGCAAGCGTCTTTCAGAGAGTTCCCCATGACGATTCATGGAGTTTGACGAGACCATGTCGTGCCGCTTGAGCAAGAACGGGGAACTGCCTGCTGTATTGCTTCCCCAACTTGTCGTTACACCCACCTTGTACCCGGCAACCTCAACAAGGGATGCAACACGTGCATCCGTATTCCCGTTGGGATAACAGAAGGACAGGATTTCCTGCCCCAGCGCCTCCTGCAAGATTTTTCGTGAACTCGCTATCTCGACACCCAACGCCGGTGCATCGCATTGATCCAGCAAGACGTGCGAGAAGGAGTGACTCCCGATTTCGTGGCCCTCACCCACGAGCTCAAGCAGTTGTGTCCAATTCATCATCCCGTCCCATTCTGGAATCGCGTTCGGCACGGCCAATTCAGCTCGCCTGATCCAGTCCAGCCTTCGATCATGACTCCAGTGCTTTGCGTTTCTGACACCTGTGCGGGGCATATCCCGGGAGGTATCGCCCTCCACACCGAGTTCGGCCAGTAGTGAAGCGTGCTCATAATGACTGGTCAAAGCCCGAGCTGCATACGCCATCCTGTCATGCCAAAGCAATGACCCGGTCTGTACAGCCTCTACCGGTACAAAGAATGTCGCAGCAATACGATGCATCTTCAGGACCGGTGCAGCGTGGAGATAGTTGTCCAATTGGCCATCATCGAACGTGACAGCCAGCAGCGGCTTTGCCCGTTTTTCGCGGGACACAAGCCTATCCCAGGCATCGTCCAGACGAACGCAATCGAAATACCTGGCGAAAAATCTCACATACCACTCAAACTGGGATGGCGTGACAGCCAGTCCAGGCAAGGGATACTCATCAAGCTGGGAAGCAGGAAGCACGCGGTGAAAAGTTGCAATGAACAACCGATCGGCTGCACGGCCGATCGACGCTGCGCCGGGCACCATATCCAGCAGCCACGAAGCGACATCTCGTGCGAACGGCTTCATTGCCTATCCACCCGGTTGGAAATCCTCCGGGCGGGAACCCCCGCCACAATCGAATTTTCGGATATCCGCTGCGTAACGACGCTGTTCGCTCCGACGACGACGCCATCTTCCAGACAAGCCCCCATCAGCACACAGGCGCCACGACCAATCCAGACGTTTCCACCGATCAGGACCGGCAACGCCACATTAGGCTGCATGCGTATCAGGGCACTCGTCGCCATGCCGTGATTGGCGTCGCGGATACTGGCAAACTCGCCAATCAAGGTATCGTCGCCAATCGTCACTCGTTGGTGCGCAACAATAGTGCAGCCATCGTTGATCCGGACATGGCTGCCGATCACGATTTCGCCCTCGCCCTCCGTCTCGAAG
>JAFLDC010000203.1 GCA_017302775.1 Sphingomonadales bacterium | reverse complement strand
CGACATCGTCGTTGTGGGTACTGGTTCGCGCCTGACCCGCCCCACCCTTGCCTCGCCGGTTCCGCTGACCTCGGTCGCCCCTGGTGAACTGTCTGATGGCGGCGACGTCTCGCTCGGCGATGCGCTGAACGATCTTCCGTCGCTCCGCTCGACCTTCAGCTCGGGCAACTCGACCCGCTTTATCGGCACGTCTGGCCTCAACATCCTCGACCTGCGCGGTCTCGGTACGGCGCGGACGCTGGTGCTGGTTAACGGCAAGCGCCACATCACTGCATTGCCGGGTGACTATCTGGTGGACGTCAACACCATCCCGGTTGATCTGCTGGAACGCGTTGACGTGGTGACGGGCGGCAACTCGGCCATTTACGGTTCCGACGCGGTGGCCGGCGTCGTCAACTTCGTGCTCAAGCGCAACTATGATGGCATCTCGATCCGCGCTCAGGGTGGCACCACCCAACATGGCGATCGCGGCAACTATTTCGTGTCCGGCACGATCGGCCGCAACTTTGCCGACGGTCGTGGCAACATCGCCGTCGCCGCCGAATACGCCAAATCGAACCCGCTCTATTTCCGTGATCGGAATGATCTGGCCGGTGCCTATTCGGGCCGCTGCCAGTTCCAGCTGGTTGAACCCACCGCCGGTGAACCCAACGGGACCGACGGCATCTTCGACAATGCTTATGTCTGCGGCGTGCGCAGCTCCGCGATCAGCGATGGCGGCACAATCGGGGCAGTTGACCCTTCATCGAGTCCGACCCGCCGGTATCTGCGGTTCGCACCGGATGGCAGCCTGTTCCTCGATACGCCGACCCTGTCTTACGCCCCCGTCGGCAGCGGCAACCAGGTTGGTGGCCAGGGTTCCACTCTGCGCAATACCGGCATGATGGCGGCAGGCGTTGAACGCTACAGCGTCAACATGCTGTTCCACTATGACTTCAGCGATGCCCTGCGCTTCTATGCGGAAGGCAAGTATGTGCGGGTCAACGCCAACCAGGAAGGGCAGCCCAGCTTCTTCCAGGGCGGTCTCCTCGGCACCTTCCGGTGCAACAACGGCTTCCTCACGCCGCAGGCTCTCGCCACGCTGCAAGGGTTCGGCGTTTGCACCAACGTTGCCGCCGGTACGTTCGGCCTGTCCCGCTTCAACATTGATTTCGGCGGGCGCGGCGAACTCCACAAGCGCGAAACCTATCGCTTTGTCGGCGGTTTCGAAGGCACCTTCAACGACGACTGGAAGTATGACCTGTCCGTCAACTACGGTCGCTTCACGTCGAGCCAGCGTTCGCTGAATAACCTCAAGCTGTTCGACATCGATGGCAATCCGGATGGCTACCTGCTGGCTTATGACGCGGTTGTTGCCCCGGTCGGCTTTACCGGCACCAACTTCGCTACCAATGCTGCCGGTCAGCGCGTGATTTGCCGCGTCAATGCGGTAACCAATACGCGTCCGGACTGCGTTCCGATCAACGTGTTTGGCGATCGTCAGGCCAGCGCTGCTGCCCTCTCGTTCATCAACACCGAAGGACGCCGCGTTGAACGCGCTGAAGAGCTCGTGATTTCGGGTAGCATCGCCGGCGACATGTCGCAGTTGTTCGAACTGCCGGGTGGTCCGATCGGCTTCGCCTTCGGCGCTGAATACCGTGAAGAAACGGCCCGCTCGAACTGGGATGACCTGACCGTCAGCGGCGGCACCTTCCTGAACGCGATCCAGCCGTTCAATCCGCCCAAGCTGACCGTGAAGGAAGTATTCGGCGAAATCGATCTGCCGCTGTTGAAGGATCTGCCGTTCGCAAAGGAACTGACGATCCGTGGCGCTGGCCGCATGTCGGACTACAACACCCCGACCGGTACGGTCTGGGCGTGGAACGTAGACGGCATCTGGGCACCGACCGCAGACATCCGCTTCCGCGCTGCCTATGCAACTTCGGTTCGCGCTCCGACGCAAAGCGACCTGTTCTCGCCGCTGTCGCAGAACTTCAACACCGTTGCTGACCCCTGCGATTCGAACAACATCACGGCTAACCCGAACCGCGCCGCAAACTGCGCCGCGGCTGGCGTTCCGACCACGTACAACGCCAATACGGTGGCAGAGTGCGCCGGTACGGCATTCCCGGGCTTCGTGGGCGCGCCGTTCCGTAACTGCCTTGCGCTCAGCTCGAACACGTCGTTCCTGCAGGGCGGCAACGCCAACCTGAAGGCCGAGCGTGGCAAGAGCCTGACCATCGGCGTGGTTGTCGAACCGCGGGCAGTGCCTGGCCTCAGCATCACGGTTGACTACTATAACATCAAGGTCACCAGCCTGATCGCCGCGCCGACATTGGGCACGCTGATGACGCTGTGCTTTGACAGTCCGACGCCGTTTGCATCGAACCCGTACTGCACATCCACGCCGTCTGACATCCCGGGGCTCAACACCCGTCTGCCCAGCGGTCTGTTCCCTGAGTATGCAGGCCTTGTGACGGGCGTGAACTTCGCGTCGCAGAAGACCAAGGGCATCGACGTAGACGTGGCCTATCGGAAAACCTTCGATAACGGTCACAAGCTGTCGTTCCGTGCGATCGCTACCCGCGTCGTTGTGGTCGACAACTACACCGACATCCTCAACCCGACGGTTCCGAACCGTCAGCTGGGCGAACTGGGTGATCCGCTGTGGGCGGCTAACGCCTCGTTCAACTATGACTTCGGCAATGTCGATTTCACCTATTCTGCGCGCTACATCGGCAAGCAGACGATCGGCACCTGGGAAAACCAGCACACCTACACCGGCCTGTGCCCGGCTTCGGGCAGCACCGGCCTGTCGGGCCGGACCTGCACCCCGGGTCAGCTGGCGACTCTGGATCCGAACAACAACGATCTCACGGCGGAAGTCTATTACCCCGGCGTGATCTATCACAACGTCCGTCTGAACTTCGAACTCGGCGACAAGAAGTACAACTTCTACGTCGGTATCGATAACCTGATGGACAAGAAGCCGCCGTTCGGCCTGCTCGGCACTGCCGGTGGCGATCCGTATGACACTTACGGTCGCTTCATGTACGCCGGGTTCAAGGCCAGCTTCTAAGCCTGGCTTGCTGATAAAAAACGGGCGGCGTGGGAAACCACGCCGCCCTTTTTGTTGCGCGCTCGCCGAACCGTTTCAGCTCACCGCGATGTTGAGCGCGCCATCACCTTCGTCGATCCGCACGGTGCTGCCATCCGGGATTTCCCCGCCCAGCAACTTTTCCGCCAGCGGGTCCTGGAGATAGCGCTGCACCGCCCGTTTAAGCGGACGCGCACCATAGACCGGATCATAGCCAACCCGGCCCAACCAACGTTTCGCAGCATCGGACAGATCGAGTGCGATCTTCCGATCCTTAAGCAGCCTGGCTACCCGGCCAACCTGAATTTCGACGATCGGCGCCATGTGCTCCACGCCCAACCGATGGAACAGGATGATCTCGTCGAGACGGTTGAGAAATTCCGGGCGGAAATGCCCGCGCACCACTTCCATCACCTGCGGCTCGACGCTTTCCACATCCTGCCCGTCTTCCAGATTGGCGAGGTACTGGCTCCCCAGGTTGCTGGTCAGGATGATCAAGGTGTTGGTGAAATCGACCACACGGCCTTGCCCGTCCGTCAGACGGCCGTCATCGAGTACCTGAAGCAACACGTTGAACACGTCAGCATGGGCTTTCTCGACCTCATCGAACAGCACAACCTGATAGGGGCGCCGCCGTACCGCTTCGGTCAGCACCCCGCCTTCGTCGTAACCGACATAGCCCGGAGGCGCGCCGATCAGGCGGCTGACCGCGTGCTTCTCCATGAACTCGCTCATGTCGATCCGCACCATTGCGGTATCATCATCAAACAGGAACCCGGCGAGCGCCTTGGTCAGTTCCGTCTTGCCCACGCCGGTAGGCCCCAGGAACAGGAACGAACCGAGCGGCCGGTTGGGATCCTGCAACCCCGCGCGGGCACGGCGCACAGCCTTTGACACGGCGACCACCGCGTCCTGCTGGCCGATCACCCGCTGGCCGATCACCTCTTCCATCTTGAGCAGCTTCTCGCGCTCGCCCTCCATCATCCGCTCAACCGGCACACCGGTCCATTTGGCAACCACGGCTGCGATGTCCTCAGCGGTCACCTCCTCGCGCAGCAGGGCATTTTCGGACACATTCTGCGCTTCGGCCAACTGCTTTTCGAGCGCCGGGATCGTACCGTAGGAAAGCTCACCGGCCTTGGCCAGATCGCCGCTCCGCTGGGCCTGCTCCAGCTCGATCCGGGCAGCATCGAGCTGCTCCTTGATCTTGCCCTCTGCCGCGATCTTGTCGCGTTCGCCTTGCCAGCGAAGCGTCAGCGCGGAGGATTGCTCCTCCAGCCCGGCAAGCTCCTCGCGCAAGGCGGCCAGACGGTCCTTCGATGCCGTATCGGTCTCCTTGGCCAGCGCCATTTCCTCGATCTTGAGCTGGATGATCCGCCGGTCGAGCACCTCGATTTCCTCGGGCTTGCTCTCCACTTCCATCCGGATCCGGCTGGCGGCCTCATCCATCAGGTCAATCGCCTTGTCGGGGAGGAAACGGTCAGCGATGTAGCGGTTGGACAAGGTCGCCGCGGCCACGATCGCATTGTCGGCAATCCGCACGCCGTGGTGCAGCTCGTACTTTTCCTTCAGGCCGCGCAGGATCGAGATCGTATCCTCAACGGTCGGCTCACCCACGAACACCGGCTGAAACCGGCGCTGCAACGCCGGGTCCTTCTCGACGTACTTCTGGTATTCATCCAGCGTGGTCGCGCCGATGCAGTGCAATTCGCCGCGGGCCAGCGCGGGCTTCAGCAGGTTGCCGGCATCCATCGCTCCTTCCGATTTGCCGGCCCCGATCAGGGTATGCATCTCGTCGATGAACAGGATGATCTCACCTTCAGCGCCTTTGACTTCGTCGAGCACGGCCTTGAGCCGCTCTTCGAATTCGCCGCGGTATTTGGCCCCGGCGATGAGCGCGCCCATATCAAGCGACATCAGGCGGCGATCCTTCAGGCTGTCGGGCACGTCGCCGTTGGCGATGCGCAGGGCAAGACCCTCTGCAATTGCAGTCTTGCCCACGCCCGGTTCACCGATCAGCGCCGGATTGTTTTTGGTGCGGCGTGCGAGAATCTGCACCGTGCGGCGAATTTCCTCATCGCGGCCGATTACGGGGTCAAGCTTACCGTCGCGCGCTGCCTGGGTCAGATCACGGGCATACTTTTTCATCGCATCATACGCGTTTTCCGCACTGGCATTATCCGCCGTTCGCCCGCCGGTGAGATCCTGGATGGCGGCTTCCAGCGCCTTGGGATCCACTCCCGCAGCTTTGAGAGCCTGTCCGGCCATATTGGTCGTACCGAGCGCGAGCGCCTGCAGCATGCGTTGGACGGAAACATAGCTGTCACCCGCCTTGCTGGCGAGTTGCTCAGCCTGATCCAGCACGCGGACTGAATCATTCTCCAATCCTGGCGCAGCCTGTGCGCCACTGCCGGAAACCGCCGGGATCTTGGCCAATGCCTCGTCGATTTTTCCGACGGCGATTTGCGGGTTGCCGCCCGCCCGCTGGATCAGCCCGGCGGACATGCCCTC
>JAFLDC010000202.1 GCA_017302775.1 Sphingomonadales bacterium | reverse complement strand
GCACCCCTGTAACCGGTGCCACCGTTACCCTGGTTGATGCCGCTACCGGCGCACCGGCACGCGTATTCGCGGACGACGGCGTAACGGCATGGCCATCCACGGTCATCAGCGGACAGCCGATCACCGACGGTGCCGGCAACGTCTACGTCATGGCACCCGGCGAGTACCGGTTCCCGCTGGCGGCGCTGGGTAGCTACCGGATCGTTGTTACGCCGCCCGCGCCTTACACGGCCCCGTCGACGGCTACCGCAAGCCAGCTCAGTGGATTGACCCGCCCCGATGGGCATCCGTTACAGATTATCCCGGCCAGCTACGGCCAGGCATTGGCCTTGACCTCACCGGCAGCGGTACGAGTGGACATCCCGGTCGATCGACCGAGCCTGGCCGTCGGCATCACGAAGACTGCCTCGCGGCAGACCGCGGTTCCGGGCGATGCTGTACTCTACACCATTACCGTCACCAACACCGATCCGACCCGCACCAAGCGCAGCGTCGTGGTGACCGATATGCCTTCACAGTGGCTGCGGATCCGCAATGATTCCGTGCGGATTGATGGACAGCCTGCGCCACATGCCGTGACCTTTACCGCAGATGGCAGGACCATGGCGATCGCGCTGGGCGATATTCGTGGCGGCGCCACCCGCACAGTCACTTACGCGGCAACAATTCGCGCCGATGCCCCACAGGGACAAGCCGTGAACCGGGCCGAGGCCGTGGATTCGCGCGGTAACCGGGTGGTCGCCAGCGTGGCGGTCAAGGTTGAACGTGATGTGATCGCGGGACGGATGACGCTTATCGGCCGAATCGTCGATGGTGGCTGCGCAACCGGTCAACCGCAGCGCGGCATCCCGGGCGTGCGCGTCATGCTTGAAGATGGCTCCTTCGCTATCACCGACGCGGATGGCCGCTATCACTTTGAAGGCCTGATCCCTGGTAGTCACGTCGTCCAGGCAATTGCGCAAACCCTGCCCGCTGGCGGCAAATTCACCGACTGCATGCGTTCGACCCGCAATGCCGGATCGGCCAGCTCACGTTTCGTCATGGGCCAGGGCGGCTCATTGATCATTGCGGATTTTACCGCAGATCTTCCCGCTGAGCCGGAAAAAGTCGGACTGCCAACCGGACCCGAGGTTGCTTCGGATCGCGCTGCGGCCGGTGGTGAAACCGATTGGCTTGCCATCGGCGATGGCCCGACAGACTTTCTGTTCCCTGCAGTAGACCACAACCCGCGGGCACCTGCTGTGCGCGTCGTCATTCGTCACCGCAAGGGTCAAAAGGTTGATTTGCTCGCAGACGGCAAGCCGGTCGACACCATGGCCTTCGACGGAACGCAAAACGCACCGCAAGGATACGCCGTCAGCATCTGGCGTGGGATCGGGCTTACCCGTGAAACGACCCGGCTGACCGCGACCGTGCGTGATGCGGACGGCAAGATAGCTGCCGAACTGACCCGCGACGTGCACTTTTCGGCAACGCCTGCGCGCTTTGAAATCGTCGAACAGCGTTCGCGGCTGACGGCGGACGGATCGACCCGCCCCGTGGTCGCCGTGCGGATTCTCGATCGCCTGGGCCGCCCGGTTCATGCTGGGCTGACTGGTGGCTTTACCATCAATGCTCCTTATGAAAGCGCGGCTCAACTTGATGCATTGCAGGCTCGCCAGCTGTCAGGGCTGGATCGTGCCGCCCCGACCTGGACCGTGAAGGGTGACGACGGAATCGCCCTGATCGAACTCGCCCCGACCATGGTCAGCGGTGCACTGCGGATGGATTTCAGCTTTGCCGATGGTCCGATCACGCGTCGTCAGACGCTGGAAGCCTGGATCGTCCCGGGCGACCAGAAATGGACTCTGGTCGGCCTGGCCGAAGGGACCATCGGCTCGCGTTCGGTGGCAGACAACATGGAGCGCGGGGCGAACTTTGACAGCGACCTGGGTTCCGATGCTCGCGTCGCGTTTTACGTCAAGGGCCGGGTCCGCGGCAAATACCTGCTGACGCTGAGCTATGACAGCGCCAAGCAAAAGGACGACCAGCGCCTGCTGGGCACCATCGACCCGAACGCCTACTATACAGTTTTTGCCGATGGTTCCGAACGCCGTTTTGATGCCGTCTCGCGTGAAAAGCTGTATGTCCGGATCGAAGGCCGCACATTCTATGCACTTTACGGCGACTTCTCGACGGATTTCGACAAGACCGTTCTGGCCAGCTACGCCCGCAATCTCACAGGGGTAAAGGGCGAAGGCACGCTCGGCCAGCTGCGCTTGCAGGGCTTCGCTGCCCGCAGCGGTGAAGCGCACCGCCGCGATGAAATACAGGGCGGCGGAATTAGCGGACCTTATCGCCTGTCGAGCCGGACCATGGTGCCCAACAGCGAAACCGTTTCCATCGAAGTGCGCGACCGTTTCCGGTCGGAACTCGTCATCGAAAAGCGGACGCTGGTGCGCTTCGTGGACTATGACATCGACCTGCTCAGCGGCACGATCAGTTTCAAGGAGCCGGTGCTCAGCCGCGACACCCTCCTCAACCCGCGCTTCATCGTGGTCGACTATGATGTCGAACGCGCGGTCGACGGTGAAATCAACGCTGGTCTGCGCGCTGAGTTCGAGACGAAGAATGGTGCAGTCCGCATCGGCGCTACCGTCATAACCGACACTTCCGGTCCGACTGCCGAGCGTGCCAATCTGGCCGCAGTGGATGTGCGGACACGGCTGGGTGGAGGCACGGAACTGCGTTCCGAAGCTGCAATCAGCCGCACCGCAGGCAAAAGCGATGAAGCATGGCTGATCGAACTGGAACATCATGACGGCAAGTTGGATCTGCTGACCTACATCCGCTCGGCTGCCGCCGACTTCGGTCTTGGTCAGATGAACGGCGCCGAGCGCGGCCGCCGCAAGATCGGGATCGATGGTCGTTACCGCTTCAGTGAAGCATTCTCGCTTAACCTCAGCGCTTGGCACGATGACAGCCTGGCCGACGATGCGCGCCGACAAGCCGTTGAACTGGCAGGTACCTATCGCACCGGTAATACCGAAGCACGCCTTGGTATCGCCGCATTCCGTGATCGCCTGCGCGATGGCTCGATGGCCAATTCTACCGTCGTCGAAGGGGCTGTGACTCGTCGCTTCCTCGACAATCGCCTGGAAGTGACGGGCGCGGCAAAGCTGGCCTTGGGCAAAAGCGAGTCGATTGACCTGCCTTCGCGCTATCAGCTGGGTCTGCGCTACGCACTAACCCCGTCGATCAAGCTTACCGCGCAATACGAGCTGGCGGAAGGTGATGCCATTCGCGCCCGCACCGCGCGTGCCGGTGTCGAAGTCAGCCCGTGGGACGGTGCCCGTATCCTCAGCGGACTGGGTCAGCAGGATATCGCTGAATACGGCAAGCGCAGCTTTGCCACGTTCGGCATGACCCAGTCCCTGCCCGTAACCAAGAACCTGACGGTTGACGCTACTCTTGACTCAGCACGCACCCTTGGCGGTGTCGATACAGCCAAACTGGTAAATCCGGCTCATCCCGCGTCGAGCGGCGGCCTGATCGGGGAAAACGGGACCCTGACGGAAGATTTCACGGCTGTGACCGCCGGCGCGACCTGGCGCCACAACCTCTGGACGGCCACTGTACGCGGCGAATACCGCGACGGCGAATTGGCGAACCGTACCGGCGCCACCTTTGGCGTTATCCGCCAGCTCGACAATGGTAGCGCCATCGGCGCAGGCTTTACCTGGACCCGTGCCGCTGCAAATGATGGTGCATCGACCGAAGTGTTCGACGGTGCCATCTCGGCCGCGTTCCGTCCCGATCGGTCAAAGTTCGCCGCGCTCTACAAGATCGAATATCGCAGCGATGCAGTGCACGGCGCTGTGGCCGGTGAAACCGGACCGGCTGGCCGTACCGCTTTGATCGTGAATGGCGATGCCGTTGCCCGCCGCCTGATCGGTAGCGTTTCGATCAACTGGTCGCCCAATGGCCGCGATGGCGGGCAGCGCGTCCAACGCAGCGAAGTCGGCCTGTTCGGCGCGGTTCGCCATAACTTTGATCAGTACGATAACTTCGATTTGACGGGCACCACCCTGATTGGCGGCGTCGATCTTCGTGTCGGCATTGGTTCGCGCTTTGAAATCGGCGGTGTCACCACCGTGCGCTATAGCCCGACCGATGGGACTACGAGCTTTGCGATTGGCCCGCAAATAGGCATCAGCCCGGTTGACAATGTACTTTTAACAGTGGGTTACAACGTAACTGGCTTTCGCGATCGTGACTTTGCGGCTAGCCGCAACACGAATCGCGGTCTCTTCGCCGCGGTACGGATCAAGTTCGACGATGACTTGCTCAGCTCCTTGGGAATTCGCCAGTGACATTACCTATGGTGCGAAAACTGCAGAGCCGACACCTGGCAGAATGGGCTGCGAGGCATCGCCTTACCGCACCATTCTGGGCTAAGCTGCTGGGTCTTCTCCTGGGGGTCATTGCCCTGTCAGTCGGCGCGATCTCATGGGGGGCTCTCCGCTCTGCACCAACCTGGTGGGATCCTGACGGCGTCAATGCCGGATCCGACTGGCACTACCGCGTTCCCGTTACCCTGCCCTCCACATCCAGCGTCAACAGCACGGGCATGGTCGATATAAACTTTGCCACGCTGATGACCGAACTTGGCATCAGCGGTACGTTTGACCCCAACTCCGTGCGGGTGGTTCGTCCGAACGGCACGCTGGCGACAAGGCAGGAATTTACCGACACAGTTTTTGGCGGCGCGACAGATGCATCCGGCAACTCGCGCGGCGAAGTGCGCTGGATCGTCGAAGACGGCGGCGCGCAAACCTATTACGTCTATTTCGACATAACTCAGAATGGCGCGAAAAGTGCCAATCCTCAGACCCCGATCAACGGCAACTTCGAATTTGGTTCCACCGGTACCCAGTTGCCCCCCGGCTGGAGTACGGCGACCAAAACCAATACGGCTTATGACCTGCAGATCAGGCCCAATGAATCGCCGTCGATCACGACCGACGGCACTCGTCCCTCGACCGGCACCGGTGCGCTGTTCAATCCGCAGACTACCGACGGCAGCCCACGGACCGGTGCGCAATCGTTCCTGATGGGAGCACGTACTAACAACGAGCCTACTAACGGCGCGGTTTCCCAGTCGGATGCGACCGTCCTTACCCGCACCATCACCGTCCCTGCTTCCAATCCCGGATCGATTACGATCCGCTGGCGTGTGGAAGGTTGGGACAGCGACACAAACAACGTTACAACCTACGATCACCTTCAGGTGGAGTTAGTGGGATCCACCACGACAGAGGTTGTCGGTCCGCTGACGAATGCCTACGCGACTTGGCCGTTTGCCCCGGCCTATGGCAACAATGACATTACCAGAACGCGGGCCGGCTTCGGATCGTACAACACCTTCGATATGAGGACGACCGGTGCCCATACGCTGGGTATGACCGTCGCCAATCACGGCCAACCGTGGTGGTCGCGCACCTATTCTCTGGCTGCCTATGCGGGACAGACGATTACCCTGCGATTTTCGACCACACACATGGAGGAATTCAAGTCGTGGTTCCATATCGACGACGTGGAATGGTCGGTGGTCA
>JAFLDC010000201.1 GCA_017302775.1 Sphingomonadales bacterium | reverse complement strand
CGATTACATCGAGATGTTCTACAACCCGATACGCAAGCATGTGAGAAACGGGATGCTGTCACCCGTAGAGTTCGAACGGCAGCAGATGATGAGCACCGAGGGCGTCTAGAAAACTAGGGGCTATTCAATGATCGACAACAAAATACGCAGTCTGATCGATGGCGGACCCGTAGCGCTAGCAACTGCACTCGACGATTGCTTCGTAACCAATGCCACACCAAACAGCATTGAGAAAATTTATCGCCTCGCGCTGTTCGTGGCGATGATAGTGACCGGCCTTCGGCGCGAAGATCAGCCATCTCTTTGGATCAGCGATCATGACGAAACTTTGGATAGTTTTGAAAAGCGAGAGCGTTTTGCACGACTGACAACATACCTCACTTTCGGTCTGTCTAGACGGCAGGCATCTGCGGATCAGACATTTATGACAACACAACATGAGGCATTACCGGACTGGGGGGAAGATTTTGCTGCGATACCAGACATAGCCGCAGGCGCATGTGCAAGCCTTTGCGACGTGCTGCCGTTGTTTGTGCAAAGAAAGCCTTGGACGTTGGGGCTCTCCTACAGTGATTCGGTTGATTGGAGAGCAAAAGTCTTTGCCGACTGGTTGTCTTCGTCAAAGGGAGAGTTGCATCATGTGCTCCTAAGACTGGCTCCAGACTCGAGCGGGGATATCCGGGCGTCAGCGCAACATTTCGTCAGAAAGCCGCATTGGCCTGATCAAGCTGTGATACAGATCTGAGAGGGCAGCGCATGATTGATTTTTCAATTTGGTGCGACACGGCAAGAGAGAGCGTCGGAACTCATGAACTGAGCATCATAACTTCACGCCCGGAAAACATCTCGGATGGGCGTGACGCAGTGGCCGCGATTGTACCTGAGCACTATGCAGCCGAGGAACAAGTCGCTCGCATCCTGCGCCGGCTTGGCCGCCCGGAAGCAGCGGCGTTCATCGAAAACAAGCTGCCGACAACCAAATCGATCCGGTCTGGCGATCTCGGTGAGATCCTCGCGACCGAATATATTGCCAGCGAAACGCCCTATGATGTGCCGATCAAACGCCTGCGGTGGAAGGACCATCGCAACATGGCGATGCGCGGTGACGACGTGATCGGCCTGATGCGTGATCAAGCGACCGGGCGACTTCACTTTCTCAAGACCGAGGCGAAGAGCCGTGCGGCTTTGGCGGGCGGGGTCGTTACAGAGGCGCGGGAGGGACTGGACAAGGAGGCTGGCTTACCCTCCGCACATGCGCTCGAGTTCATCTCCGCACGATTGATGGAGGCTGGCGAGGACGCTCTGGCAGATGCTATCGACGACGCATTGTTGAAGCATGGTATAGCTCCGCACACCGTCTCCCACCTCCTCTTCACTTTCTCCGGAAACCATCCTGGCAATAT
Source organism: Sphingomonadales bacterium (assembly GCA_017302775.1). The sequence goes on along the minus strand of JAFLDC010000201.1, from coordinate 4,219 downwards.
CCTGCGTGCGAACCTTCAAGGCTATGCTGGCGGATACCCACAGAACTACGTTGGAGTGCGGATCGACGCCCACGGCGCCTTCATCGCCGACGTGTATGACCGGGTGATTGCCGATGCCAACCACGGTTGAGGCGATCGAGGCCGATATTGATGCGGCGACCGTTCCCGGATTCAGAAACCGTCTCATTGCACGGGGTCAGGCGCGGGCCATGGTTTGGCGGGATGGCATCCTTCCGCCGGAGGCACCTGCCTTTACGCCGCAGCTTAGCAATGACCTGCTCGGCTATGGGTATGCTCTTCTGGAGATGGGCATCCGACTGCGCGACAAAGGCGGCGATCGTGTTCGGGCGCGTACGGCGTTCGAGCAATGTGCGACCGCGATCGAGGCCGTGATCGCTCGCGGGCCACGCGGGGGAAGCGACCGTAGTTTCCATTTCGTGGTAGCTGCGGCCAGCTATCATTTGGCGCGCCTTTCCGCACGGGCCTATTCGCTTCTCACCCATGTGATTGCCGATGCGAATTTCTCGCGATCCGAGCGAGCGCTTGCGCTCCTGATGCTTCGGGACCTGGACGAGCTGGAAACCATGGTTCTGGCATTTCGGTTGAGCGGCGCCGGATCAGACCGCACGATCACCGCCTCGCTTGAGAATCAGTTGCTTGTTGAGGAATTGCTGGGGCGACCCGAGGGAGACGATCCGGGCTTTGTCTTCGACGCGGTCGATACCGTGCTCACCGACCGCTTCTTCGGCGCGATCGCGATGTTCCTTGTGGCACTCGAACGGGGGGAACGTGCCCTTGTCGATGCGGCAATTGCGGAGCTCACCGAAAATGTAGCGGCCAGCGAAGAATTGAACCTTGTTCCCCAATGGTGGATCAACCGGCTCGCAATCCACCTGCTTTCGGACCTTTGGGACTGCAGCTTTCACGATCGATTACCGATCGTACCGGCCGGCGGGGATGCGCCGGCATGGCCGGGGCTCAGGACATTGTTTCTTGCTGTCCTGCACAGCCGGCGGAAGGCGGAACTCGAGCTATGGCCTTCGCAGATCGATGCGGCCGCGCGAAGCGTGAACCAAACCGACGATCTCGTCGTGTCCTTGCCGACGAGCGCAGGAAAGACGCGCATCGCGGAACTATGCATCCTGCGATGCCTGGCCGGGGGTAAGCGGATCGTATTTGTCACGCCGCTTCGCGCCCTGTCCGCGCAAACCGAAATCACTCTCCAACGAACCTTCGGCCCGCTGGGTAAGACAATCTCTGCGCTGTATGGGAGTACCGGTGTTAGCGACGTCGATGAGGATGCGATCCGCACGCGCAATATCGTCGTTGCGACCCCGGAAAAGCTCGATTTTGCGCTGCGCAATGATCCGACATTGCTCGACGACGTCGGGCTGCTGATCTTCGACGAAGGCCACATGATCGGGTTGAGCGAACGCGAAGTTCGCTACGAGGTCCAGATTCAGAGGCTTCTGAAGCGGGCCGACGCCGCCGATCGGCGCATCGTTTGCCTGTCGGCGATATTGCCGGACGGCGATCAACTCGACGACTTCGCATGCTGGCTGCGGCGTGATCAGCCAGGCGGTCTGATCAAGAATGACTGGCGTCCGACGCGACTGCGATATGGCGAGGTTCTGTGGCATGGTAACTCCGCTCGCCTCAACCTGCGCGTGGGTGACGAGCGCCCGTTTGTACCGCGCTATCTGACGAGTTTCGTTCCGCCGGTCGGTCGGCGGACGACGCCGTTTCCCAAAGATCTCGGGGAGCTTTGCCTGGCGACGGCGTGGCGGCTCGTCGACGATGGTCAATCAGTGCTGGTGTTCTGCCCGGTTCGCAAGCACGTCGAACCCTTCGCCGGTCGGATCATCGACCTGCACCGTAGAGGCGCGTTGAGAAGCCTGTTGACCGTAGAGCCGGCGGTGCTCGAGACGGCGCTCGTGTTAGGAGCGGAGTGGCTCGGTGCTGCCCATCCGATACTCGAATGCCTGAAGCTTGGCGTCGCCATCCATCACGGCGCTCTTCCGACGGCGTATCGCAAGGAGGTCGAGCGGCTCCTTCGCGAAGGTGTACTGAAGGTCACGATCTCTTCCCCCACTTTGGCGCAGGGGCTCAATCTTTCCGCGACTGCGGTCATCATCCATTCGCTTTACCGCAACCGCGCGAGGATCGAGGCTGCCGAGTTCAAGAATGTCGTGGGCCGGGCAGGTCGTGCCTATGTCGATGTCGAGGGGCTCGTCCTCTATCCGATTTTCGACCAGCTCGAATATCGCACTGCCCAGTGGGAAGGGTTGATCGCGGACGTCACATCGCGCGAAATGGAAAGCGGTCTGCTGCGGCTGGTTCTGACGTTGCTTCTGCGTATGCAGGCGCAGGTCAGGCGCACGTTACCCGATCTCACGGAGTATGTTCTCAATCAGACCGAGGCTTGGAATTTCCCGGCAGTAGCCGGTGAAAGTCCCGAAGACGCGGAGAGGGAACGCCGGGCATGGGATGGCTATGTCGCCTCATTGGACACCGCTATCCTGGCCTTGCTCGGTGATGCCGAGGTGCCTGATGACGGCATCGCCGAAGCTCTCGACACCATCTTGCAATCTTCGCTGTGGTCGCGACGGTTGAATCGCCGCGGCGAGGAAGCGCAGGTGGCGCTGCGTGCGGGGTTGATCGGTCGCAGCCGGGTCGTGTGGGCGAATTCGACCGCGCAACAGCGGCGCGGCTATTTCCTCGCGGGTGTCGGGCTGGGCACCGGCCATGCGCTTGATGCGATCGCCGCACAGGCGAATGACCTATTGGTGACGGCAAACGCGGCCCTGCAAGAGCCCGATGTGGAAGCAGCTATTCAGGCGATTGCCAGCCTTGCGGAGCTTGTGTTCCCAATTTTCCCATTCACGCCGGATGTTCTCCCTGACAACTGGCGTGACATTCTGCGGGCATGGTTGTTTGGCCAGTCATTGGCGCAACTGGGGGCCGGCGACGCTTCGGCGACGCTTCAATTCGTCGAGGGTGGGCTGGTTTATCGTTTGCCGTGGGCGATGGAGGCTATTCGGGTGCGCGGCATCGCGAACGGCGATGCGATCGGCGATTTCGCACTTGACGATTTCGAACTTGGATTGGCCGTGGCCGCGGTCGAAACGGGCACGGTGAACCGGTCAGCCGCGATCCTAATCCAGGCAGGCTTCACCTCGCGTCTGGCCGCGATCAAGGCGGTTACCGATACGGGAGCGACCTTTACGACACTGGGTGAGCTTCAGGCTTGGTTGGGTAGCGACGTGGTGCGGGCATTCGATCAACTTGCCGACTGGCCTACGGCCGAGACGAAGGCGCTGTGGAGGGAGTTTGTCGCCGGCTTCATCCATGTTGAGAAGCGGACCTGGTCCGAGCGCCGCTATTGGGCGTGGGTGAAATGGAGTGACGGTATCGTGCCGGTGGCCGGCTCAGCGTTGCGTCTCAAGGTGCTCGATGGCCAGCGGTTGGTTGCAGCGGCCGACGGAAGCGTGATGGGCGAGCTGCAGGCAGTGCTCAATCCAGCGCATCAAGGATTGTTGCGAACCCAGGTGAGCGCTGAGGCCAATAAGGTCGACATAACCTATTTTGGCCCAGATGACCTATGGTTGACGTGATCACAACTCGGCGTTGACTCACCTTCAATAGTCAATCCTTCTAAACGAAGCGCAGTGGCGATAAAACATAATCGCTCGCATTAAAGTCTGGAAAGTTAGCGGTCATCGCCATTAACCCCGAAAATCTCCTAACCTAGATCGCCCTTCCAATCTCCGCGCAAGAGCCTCGACAAAACCGTCATACCGCTCCTTCCCCTGCGCCTGGGCAGCCGCCAGCGCGCTGTCCGGGAGCGGCGGGTTGGCGGTGAGCCAGAACCTTACGAACAGAGCCAGGGCCTCGGTCGTGATCTCAGCCTGTTGATCCAGCGCGGCAATGCGCCGATCGATGCGATCGAGACGACGGCTGAGCGCGGCTTCGAGTTGCTCCGGATTGTCAGGCGACATGAACGAGCGAAGCGCGGCCTCGACGATGTCGGGCTGGCCCACCCGCCTGCGCGATGCGAACTCGGCAAGCTGGTCGATCACGTCGGGAGGTAAGCGGAAGGTGCGCTTGAGCTTCACATGTCGATCCCGTCGCCGAGATCGAGCGAGGCTTGCCTTGCGCTGCGCTCCATTGTCCGGCGAATCCGTTCGCTATTGGCGGCGGCCTGATCGTCTTCCACACC
>JAFLDC010000200.1:5203-5641 GCA_017302775.1 Sphingomonadales bacterium | reverse complement strand
GCGGTCGATCACACGGTACCGGCTGCGCGCGGGCTGTCCCTCGCCGCTCTTGTCGACCATCATCTTCTCGCCGCCGGTCCCAGGCTGTTTGGCCAGCGGCAGGTCGATCAGGCCATCATCGATATCCGGCACGCCAATCACCAGCGCCCAATAGATCTTGCGCGCGGTCCGTCCGGAAAAGCGCTTGGAAAAAAATGCGGCGCTGCCCGGCGTGCGGGCGATCAGCAGAACGCCTGAGGTATCCTTGTCCAGCCGGTGAACCAGCCGGGGGCGCGGACCATCGAGAGCATAGGCATCGAGCAGCCCGTCGACGTGCTGGTAAGTGCCGCTACCGCCTTGGGTGGCCAGGCCCGGGGGTTTGTTCAGGATGATCGCGGCGCGGTCCTGTGTGATGACCATCGAGTCGGCCAGGGCGAGCTGCTCTTCGGTCAGCGGTTT
>JAFLDC010000200.1:0-5182 GCA_017302775.1 Sphingomonadales bacterium | reverse complement strand
AGCGTCACCGCCGGGCGGTACGCGCAGCACTTGCCCTGCGCTCAGCCGGTCAGCGACATCGGCGCGTTTGCCATCGACCCGGACCTGCCCGGTGCGGACCCAGCGGCTGACCGTGGCGAAGCCGACTTGCGGCAGGTGGCGCTTGAACCACCGGTCCAGCCGGGCCCCGTCGTCATCACGCCCAACGGTGAACTGGCGAACCGTATCGGCGGGAACGATGCCGCGGCTGGTCTTGGCAGGGGTATCGGTCATGCCATGCTCCGTGCACAGGCGAGGCCCCCGATCAGGCCGATCACCCCGCCGGCCAGCGAAATGACCGCATAAAGCGCAGCACTGCCCAGCGCGCCGCGTTCGGCCAGATTGACCAGTTCAAGGCTGAAGGCGGAAAACGTGGTGAAGCCCCCCAGAACGCCGACGCCGACCAGCAGCCGCGTTTCTTCTCCGCCCTGACCGTGGCGCGCCAGCAGCCCAGCCAGCAACCCCATGGCGAAACTGCCGATCAGGTTGACGCTGAGCGTGGCCCACGGAAACGCGCTGGCCGAGACCGGTCCGATCGCGCGCAGCCAGGCAAGGCCGGCGAGATAGCGCAGCCATGCGCCGATGGCGCCGCCCAGCGCGACCAGCGCGGAGTGCAGCAGGAAAGTGCTTGATGTCATCGCCAGCGCCTTAGCCGCTGATCGCGCCGCGCGCCACTCCCTTGCCCGGCACTGCCGCGCACACCGCAGCGGCGATCGTGCTGCCCAGCACCAGCTGCCATGGAAAGGCGATACCTTTCAGCGCCAGGGGCAGGCTCAGACTGTCGATGATGAACGGCTGAAAGGCCAGCACGGTCGCAAATCCGGCGATGAAGGCGGCGATCACGCTAGCCGAACTGCCGCGCCCCGTGAACAGCGCCACGCCATAGACCCCGATCAGGCCGGAATAGGCAAAAGCCATGACCCCCAGCACGAAATCAAGCAGTGCGCTATCGGCATAGCGCTGCCAGTAGTAGGACAGGATCGCCATGCCGAACAAGGCTGCGCCCAAAATCACGCTGGCAATCCGCCCCATCCTGACGAAGTGACCTTCGCTTTTTGACCCGGCGAAGGGGCGGTAAAGGTCGTTGACCAGCACGGCCGACATCGAGATCAAGCCCGAGTTGATCGCTGCCGCGGCAATCACCCCCACCGTCACCAGCCCGCGCAGCCCCGGCGGAATCTCGGTCAGGATGTAATGCATGAACACGGTGACCTTCTCACCCTTGAACGAACTGTCCGCACCGCCGTTGTAGTGCAGATACAGCAGGGACCCGATCACCAGAAACAGCAGGATCACGGGCAGGGACAGCCAGACCGAGGCATAAAGCGACCGCGCACCCTTTTTGGCATCCTCGCAGGCCAGCAGGCGTTGGGTGATGTCCTGATCCAGTCCTGAACTGGCGAGGTTGAGTAGCATGACCCCGGTCAGGACGGCAAAGATGCTCCACGGTGCCGCAAGATCGAACGTGGGGTTGATCAGCGCGATCTTGTCTTCTGCCCGAAGCGTCGCAACCGCCTCTGTCACGGTCATGTCCAGCCCGCTCCACAGATGCCAGGCGACCAGCAGGGCAGCGCCGACATAAAGCGTGACCTGGACAAGATCGCTCCAGATCACCGATTCCAGTCCGCCCATGAACGTAAAGATCAGCCCGAACACCAGCAAGGTGAAGGCCGCTATCGCAATGTGCTGGGGCGATACGTCAAGAAACAGGATCATCGAGACGGCGATTGCTGCAAGATAAAGCCGCGCGCCGCTGGCGAAGATTCGCCCGATCAGGTACATCACCGCCGCTGCCCGGCGGGCCGTGGCATCAAAGCGGGTCTCCAGCAGTTCGTAAACGGTGGTTACCTTCAGGGCGTAAAACCGGGGGATCAGGACGTTGGCGACAATCCAGGCTGCGATCAGCGCGGCCAGAACCCCGCCCAGATACGTATAGTTGCCGCGATAGGCGTTGTCCGGCACCCCCAGAAAGGTGGCGGCTGACTGGACCGTCGATAGTACCGAGACGGCCACCAACCAGGTGGGGGCGTGATGCCCGGCCAGAAAGTAGTCCTCGCTTTTCATCCCCCGGCGCGTGGTTAGCCAGCCCGCCAGCGCGAGCAGCAACACATAGCCGCACAGCACGGCCCAATCGATCGCGGTGAAGCTGGTTTGCATGTGGCCCCCTTTGACGGGGCAAACACCACAGTTCGCGCTGCGAGGCAATTAGCGGCGGCATCGGCCGATTGGGCCGAGCCGATGCCACCACCATTTGCGGCCGGCCAGAGGGGTTTTGCGGGGACTGGCCGGGCCGGACCCGACCCATCGGATCGCAACACCCCCGGATCGGATTGCGATCGCGCGGGAAATAGCACAGGCTTGGCTGCGAATCAGGGCAAGAATGATCCGATACGGTGTAATCGCCGGGCAGCACGGTGCGGCCAGCGACAGCGTGTGATTGGTTTTCCCGACTTGCCTTGTCAGTGCGACTCTGCTAGCCGCCCGCCGGTTCGAGCCGTTCCTATCAAGGATTCGGCGCGTTTTCGTTTTGATTCGTTCGTTTGATTCAAAAGACAATCCCCCGCATCGGACTGCCGCGGGGTTCTGGTCTTTTGCCAATGAGGTGGCTTAGTCTATGCAAATTCTCGTCCGCGACAACAATGTCGAGCAGGCCCTGCGCGCGCTCAAGAAGAAGCTGCAGCGTGAAGGCGTGTACCGCGAGATGAAGCTGCGTCGTCACTTTGAAAAGCCGAGCGAGAAGCGTGCCCGTGAAAAAGCTGCTGCCGTGCGCCGCGCCCGCAAGATGGAGCGCAAGCGGATGGAGCGCGACGGCGTCAAGTAAAACGCCTTCTGCAAGCTTGAACCTCGGCTTGCATTAAGCCATGAGGGCGCGGAGGCTTCCGCGCCCTTTTGCATTTCTAGACCTACACCCATTCCAGACAGGGATTCCCGATGACCGAAATCACTCGCGTACCGCTCCAGCCGATCGCCAAAGGCGCGTTGACCAAGCTGTGGCTGGGTGTCGCCGCCGTCGCACTCGCTGCTGGCGGAGTGGTGTGGGCCTCATTGCCGCCGGGCGTTGATGTCGAAACGATCAAGGCCGGCACCGGCACTTCGCCGACCGAGGCCGACGTGGTGACCATCAATTACAAGGGCACTTTGCCGGACGGCAAGGTGTTCGACCAGGCGCAAAGCGCCAAGCTGCCGCTGCAGGGCATCATTCCGGGTTTCACCAAGGCGCTGGTCCAGATGAAGCCCGGCGGCAAGTACAAGGTCGTGATCCCGTCAGAACTGGCCTATGGCAAGGAAGGCGCGCCGGGGATTGCCCCCAACACCGACCTGACTTTCGAGATCGACCTGCTGAAGGTCCAGAGCCGCGCTTCGGCTGAGCAGGAAATGCAGGCTGAACAGGCGAAGGCGATGGAAGCGATGGCAGCCGAACAGGGCAAGGGCGGCAAGAAGAGTGGAGCCGAAGCGCCTCCGGGCGGAATGCCGCCGGAACTGGAAGAGCAGCCGGTCGGCCAATCGGGACGCAAGGGCGGCTGATTCTTCTTCGTTATGGAATAACAAGGTAGCGCATTATGTCGGTCGATACTGCCACGGTGGCAAAGATCGCCGCGCTGGCCCGCATCAAGGTGAGCGAGGCCGAGCTGGCGGCAATGGTACCCGAACTGAACGGGATTCTCGCCTGGGTCGAACAACTGGGTGAAGTTGATGTGACCGGGGTCGAACCGATGACCGCCGTGATCGCCAATCACCTGCGCCTGCGCGATGACGTTGTCACCGATGGCGGGGTGCGTGATGCTGTGCTGGCCAATGCCCCGGCGCGGCAAGACGGGTTCTTCGGCGTGCCCAAGGTGATCGAATAATGTCAGGTTCCGCAAACGTGCTGACCGAACTGGGTGTCGCCGCCATTCGTGATGGTGTGGTCAAGGGCGATTTCTCTGCAGTTGAAATCGCGGATGCCTTCAACGCCAACGTCGCTGCGGCCACCGCGCTGAACGCCTATATCGTCGCGACGCCGGAACTGGCGGTCGAAGCCGCCAAGGCTACCGACGCGCGCCGGGCCAAGGGCGAACCGCTGGGCAAGATGGGCGGCGTGCCGATTGGCATGAAGGATCTGTTCGCGACCAAAGGCGTGCAGACTACCGCGGCCAGCCACATTCTCGAAGGGTTTAAGCCTGAATATGAAAGCACCGTCTCGCAGAAGCTGTGGGATGCCGGTGCAGGCATGCTGGGCAAGCTCAATCTCGATCAGTTCGCGATGGGATCGTCGAACGAGACCAGCTATTTCGGCAACGTGATCTCACCGTGGCGGCGCAACGATGGCGGCAATGCCGCGCTGGCGCCCGGTGGCTCGTCAGGTGGCAGCTCTACCGCCGTGGCTGCGCGTCTCGCTCCGGCTGCGACCGGTACCGACACCGGCGGCTCGATCCGCCAGCCTGCCGCCTTCACCGGAATATCCGGGATCAAGCCGACCTATGGGCGCTGCAGCCGCTGGGGCATCGTCGCCTTCGCCTCCAGCCTCGACCAGGCTGGCCCGATGGCGCGCGATGTGCGCGACTGTGCGATCATGCTGGAGGCGATGGCCGGGTTCGATCCCAAGGACGCAACCAGTCTGAACCTGCCGGTGCCCGAATGGGAAGCCGGGCTGAATGCTGACCTGAAAGGCAAGAAAGTTGGCATCCCGCGCGAATATCGCGTCGATGGGCTCGATGCCGATGTCGCCAAAAGCTGGGATGACGGTATCGCCTGGCTCAAGGATGCCGGGGCAGAGATCGTCGAGATCAGCCTGCCGCACACCAAGTATGCGCTGCCGGCCTATTACATCATCGCCCCGGCCGAAGCGTCCAGCAACCTCGCCCGTTATGACGGGGTGCGCTATGGCCTGCGCGATCTGCCTGATGGGGCAGGTTTGCAGGACATGTACGCCGCCACCCGCGCCGCCGGGTTCGGGGCAGAGGTCAAGCGCCGTATCCTGATCGGCACCTATGTGCTGAGCGCAGGCTTTTATGACGCTTATTACACCCAGGCGCAGAAGGTCCGCACACTGATCTCGCAGGATTTCAGGAACGCCTTCACGCAATGCGACGTGATCCTCGCCCCGACCGCGCCGACCGCCGCCTTTGGCCTTGGCGAGAAGAGCGACGATCCGCTGGCGATGTACCTCAACGATGTATTCGCC
>JAFLDC010000020.1 GCA_017302775.1 Sphingomonadales bacterium | reverse complement strand
GGGGAAGAGCGGTAGCCGATGCAGGCCACGACCAGACCGGCGGAAATCGTATAGGTTTCACCGGTGCCGACCGCGCGGCCAGCCTCAACCGTGGTGCGTTCGACCTCAATTCCTTCAACCTTGCCGGTGCCGATCAAAGCCTTGGGGCTGGCAAAGAAGTCAAACTCGATCTCGATTGGATAATCGGCATAAAGGCTTTCCGGGATCGCGGCGAATGAACGCAGGTGTGTAACGGACTTGCGCAGGCCCGGTTCAAGCAACGCATCCTCTCCCGCTTCAGGCAGATCGGCTGGATCGACCCGCGGTGCTGCGCGGGCGAGGTGCGACAGCTCACCCAGTTCCTTGGGCGTCATCATGATCTGATGCGGGCCGCGCCGTCCCAGTACCACGATCCGTTTGATCCGGGACGTATCGAGCAGGTCGAGCGCATGCGAGACGATATCGCTCCCGGCAAACTCACTCCGGCTCTTCGACAAGATTCGGGCTACATCGAGCGCGACGTTGCCCATGCCGATGACGACTGCTGTATCACTCGTCAGATCGGGGTCGAGATCGGCAAACAGAGGGTGACCGTTATACCACCCCACAAAGGCGGCACTGCCATAGACATTGCCCAGATTTTCACCGGGCAGGCCCAGCTTGCGGTCATGCGGTGCACCGGTGGCGATCACTACAGCGTCGTAAAACGTCTGCAGTTCGGCGATCGTGAGGTCTTTGCCTATCATGACGTTGCCGACAAAGCGGACGTTGTCAGACAGTGCAGTGGCTTCGTAGCGTTTGGATACACCTTTGATCGACTGATGGTCGGGCGCAACCCCCGTGCGGATCAGTCCATAGGGCACTGGCAGCATGTCGAATACATCGACGCGAACATCATCACCCCACTGCTTCTGCGCGGCCTCGGCCGTGTAATACCCAGCAGGTCCAGAGCCGATGATCGCGATGTGTCGCATGGGTCAAGCGGCCTTTCTGTCTTCCCGGTCCGGCGCATCCAGGAAACCGCGCAGCGACGATATGGTCTGCTCCCGGTGGGTCAGCATAAACAGGTGGCCGCCTTGCTCAAAGATTTCGAGACGGCTGTTGGGGATGAGGCTCTCAAGCAATTTGCCGTTGATGAGCGGGACAATCTGGTCCTCATCACCCATCATGATAAGGGTTTCCTTCTTGAGAAAGGGAAGGGCCGGCACACTTGTCCACCCCAACATGCATAGCAACTGGTAGAGGTAACCGCGGGGGGTAGGCGGCGTCAGCCGACCGATGTGCTCGCTCTTGCCGCCGGTAAGACCGCCATAGAGAGTGCGGAAATGCTCCTCCATGAATGCCGCGTCGACATACCGGCGCGGATTGGCCATCTTGGTCAATGCTGCCGGGTTGCCTGGCATCATGATCATGCCCGCCGTTGTCGCCGCCAGTACCAGTCGACGTACCTTGTCGCCATGCTGCAAGGTGAAATGCTGTGCCATGGCGCCGCCCCATGATATCCCCATGACATCAACCTGACTGACGCCATAGCGCTTGAGCAGCTCGTTGGCCGTCCAGCTCATGGTGAAGGGGTTGTAGGGGACCAGTGGCTCTGGGCTGCCACCGACGCCGGGCATATCGAACATAATGAACGGCCGCTCTGTCAATGCTTCAGCAAGCGGAGCCACGGCTTCGATGTTTGCGCCGATACCGTTGAAGAACAGCACGGGGAGGTGGTCAGATGGCTCGTTCCAGCGCCAGCGCGCAACACGCAAAGTGCGGCCACCGACGGTTTCCATCGAGAATTCGGCGGTCAGGTCTAAACTCACGCGGGCTATCCCTTCAAGATTGGTCCAAGACATACAAGCCAGGTGCCGCTTCCTTCGGCGGGTACTTTTTGCTGCCGAGCGCTTTGGGCGCGGACACCTTTTTGCCTGCGCGGGCTTGTAGCCATTCCATCCAGTATGGCCACCAGCTTCCTGCTACTTCCTCGGTTCCCTTTAGCCAGTCGTCAACATCGGCAGGGGGGTGCCCCCCCTTTTTCGAAATATAGTACTTGGCCTTGGGGTTCCCTGGCGGGTTCAGGATTGCCTGCATGTGGCCTGCCTGGCTCAACACAAAGGTGACATCTTTTGATCCGAACAACTGGGTGGACCGGTAACAGGCACGCCAGGGAGTGATATGATCTGTCGTGCCGCCCAGGATGAACAGATCGCTCTTGATCTTGCTGAGATCGATGGGGTGCCCGGCCATTTCAACCTCGCCGCGCTTGGTGAAGGCGAGCGTTTCGAACAGATGCAGGAAATCGCCCATTAGGCTGGCGGACAGGTTGGTTGCATCAGCATTCCAGAACAGCACGTCGAACGCAGGGGGATCATCGCCCATCAGATAGTTGTTGATGACGTAGTTCCAGATAAGGTCGTTGGGTCTTAACCAGGCAAAGCCCCGGGCCAGATCATTGCCCTTGATGACACCAGCCTTGGCTGCGCGCTTTTTCGCCAACTCCAGTCCGTTTGCCGTCATCAAAGATCCGGCTTCGATGTCGTTTTGTTTCGGATGCAGCACGGTGACCATATAGGTCAACGATCCAAGTCGTTTATCACCATCAGCAGCCATCTTGCTGGCCAGAATCGAACCGGTCTGTCCACCCGAGCATGCCGACGAAATATTGACCTTCGGTGCACCGCTGATTTCGCATACGACGTCCACCGCCTTGAGACAGGATGTAATGTAATCATCCATCCCCCACGCGCCTTCGGCTTTGGTAGGATTCTTCCACGACATGACGAAGCACTGGATGCCGTTGTCGACCTGCCATTTCACCACCGATTTCTCAGGGCTCAGGTCGTTAATGTACATCTTGTTGATTTGGGGAGGGATTGTAAGTTGTGGAATTTCATAAACTTGCTCCGTAGTCGGAGCATAGTGGATCAGTTCGAACATGGCGTCGCGATAAACGACTGCACCCTTCGACGTGGCGATATTTTCACCAAGCTTGAACGGCTTTTTGTCAACCTGACTGACCATGCCATTGTTATGAACGATGTCGTGATACGCGTTTTTGAGCCCCTTGATCAGCGATAGCCCGCCGCTATCGATCATACGCTTTTGCGCTGTCGGGTTGCCAGCCAGTGTATTCGTCGGCGCCAGCCCATCAATGATGATGTTTGAAATAAAGTTGGCGCGATCACGTTCAAGTTCATCAAGTTCAAGCTCTTCAAGCCAGCTTTTTATGCCCTTCTGCACGGCCAGATAGTACTGGGCGCCGGCTCGGAAAAATGGGTTGTAGCGCCATGCCGGATCCATGAAACGCTTGTCCTTGGGTTCGGGCGCAAGCTCGGATTTGCCGGTCATGATTTTGACGACATCATCGCCGAAACTTTGCATGTGACGCAGCGTGCGCCCGGGGTCAGTAGCGGTTTCCCGCAGCAGTAACGCGACCGCACCCACAAAGTCTTCCCGCGCCAACCCTACCAGGGGACCAAGGGCTGTCGTAGACTGGGCAGCTTCATTTTCCAGCGTTCTGTCCACCTTTGCCATTGCTCTCCCCTTTGTCTGTGCGGTTCTGGTTTGACGTGATGATGCATGTCCGGTGCAGGCTTTTCAAGTAACGCTGCGCCATCACTGTGGTTTGGCAGAAAACAGCCATTCTCAATGGTAAATTTAACGCTTTATCAAAAGCCTTGGCGCATACAGGCACGATGCCTGCGCAACCTTCCAGATCTGCTGAGGTTGACCCACCTGCGCCTGACCGGCGCACCGGTGGCCGTGCGTCGCGTTCTCAAAGCACGAATGATGCAAAGGCTAACGCCGTCGTAACCAGCGCTAAACGGCAAGCCCGGCGTGGTTCGGACGGCCATGTCCTGCGCGAACAGATTGAGCCGAACTGGATGTTGATGGCCCCTGTTTTTGCGGGCGCATTGCTGATTAACGGGTTGATTACGCTGACTTTGCCTAAGATCGGCACAATTCTGATTTCAACCGTGGCAATCTGTATCGCAGGTATGGCGAGATGGATTGCAAAGCGGGAACACGCCTGGTTTCCAACGCCGACGCTGCGCAACGCCGGGAGCACGCTGGTTGTCGGTGTGCCGATGTTTCTGGCGGGGCTCGCGTTAGCCCAATGGACAAACCGGGTCGGCGCTTCGTGGGAAGGGGCAATAGGTACGCTGGTCATTGTTGGGGCATTGGCGGCGATCATCCTAAACCGCCGGATAGCCAGCATCATTACTGCGCAAGTTGCACTGTGGTCCGGCGTCGCGATGGTGGCTGGTAATCGCGGCACCTGGGTGGCACTGGCCATTGGCACCGCGATCGGGATTTACACGGCAGTGCGTCAGAGCCGCACCGACGAAGCCAAGGCCAGAGCAGAACGTGAACGCAAGCGTGCACAAACCCGCGCCGAAGAAATTCTGAACGATTTTGAACAGACCGGCCAGGGCTGGTTTTGGGAAACCGATCGCCGGGGTTCACTGGTCTATGTTTCGGCAACGCTCGCGCCGGTTTTGGGGATCAGCCACCGCGAGTTGAATGGCCGGCCGTTTGCGTCACTCTTTGAACCGGATCCCCAAGGTCAGGAAGGTGAGCGGACGCTCGCATTCCACTTGTCGTCCCGATCGGCTTTTCTCGATCTTGCTCTGCGTGCAGCCAGCCAGGACGAGGAACGCTGGTGGTCGGTCAGTGGAAGGCCGATCTACGACGCTTACGGCAATTTTCTTGGTTTTCGGGGATCGGGCAATGACCTGACTGAAAAACGCCGGTCGGCCGAGCATGCGTCGCGCCTGGCACATTATGATTCGCTTACCGGGCTTTCAAACCGGTTGCAGATGGCGCAGACGCTTGAAAAGATCTTGAACGCCCCCAATCTCGATCATCGGGCCTGCGCGGTGTTTCTGCTCGACCTGGATCGCTTCAAGCAAGTCAACGATACGATGGGGCACCCAGCGGGCGACAATCTGCTGACTCAGGTCGCCAGTCGCCTGGAACGGGCTGTCGGTCAATATGGTCGAGTTGGGCGGCTCGGCGGTGATGAGTTCCAGGTGGTCTTGCCTGGTCATCACCGTAACGACGACTTGGCAGCGTTGGCTCGTCAAATCATCCATGACCTGTCTGAACCGTATTCGATCGAAGGCCATCGGGTGGTAATCGGGGCATCGGTCGGGATTGCGATTTCTCCGGCAGACGGCGTTACGGCAGAAGCGATCATCCGTAACGCTGATCTCGCGCTTTATGCAGCGAAAGACGGCGGTCGCGGGCGGCATCATTTTTATGCAGCCGATTTGCACAGCGATGCTGAAGAGCGACGACAGCTTGAGCAGGATTTGCGTGATGCGCTGACTCAGGGGGGGCTGGAACTGTATTATCAGCCGGTCGTCCATACTGTAACCGAGCGGATCACCGGGTTCGAGGCGTTGCTGCGCTGGACGCACCCCACGCGTGGTCCACTATCGCCGGCCAAGTTCATTCCCATCGCCGAAGATTCCGGACTGATTGCCCAGATCGGCGAATGGGCGCTACGGACCGCCTGCCGTGATCTTGCGAGATGGCCCGACAGCGTGCGGGTCGCTGTTAACGTCTCGCCGTTGCAGTTCGCCAATCCAGCGCTCCCGGCGATTATCACCAATGCGCTGGCATCGGCCCAGGTCGATCCGTCAAGGCTTGAGCTTGAGATCACTGAAAGCGTGTTCCTGAGCGACGATGACGGGATTGACGCCATGTTCGCCGCGCTCAAGCGAGTGGGCGTACGCTTGGCGCTCGATGACTTCGGCACCGGTTATTCTGCGCTGGGCTATTTGAAGAAGGCTCCGTTCGACAAGATCAAGATCGATCAGAGCTTCGTGCGGGGGGCGACGATAACCGGAAGCCGAAATGGCGCGATCATTGCCTCGATCGTCAGTCTGGCTGAAGCGCTGGGAATGGAGACGACTGCCGAAGGGGTGGAAACGCTCGACGAACTAGACCTCGTCCGGATGCTCGGCTGCAGCCATGTCCAAGGCTATATCTACGAAAAGCCCTTGACGCGTGACAACGCCACATTGCGGCTGCAAGCTGGCTTTACGGCCATTGCCAAGGGGCCGCGCGCCGCGCGCGCAGTCCGTCATACCATGTTGCGAAAGATCCTGCTCGAACACGGCGGACAGCATTACCACGGCACCATTCGTAACATTTCCGCGACCGGTGCCATGGTCGAGGGCCTGTGGAACGTTCCGCCGGGCACGATCTTTGCCATAACGATGTCAGAGGGCCACGTTGTGACGGCCACCGCGCGGTGGTGCCAGCAGGACCGCGTGGGACTTGAATTCGCGACTCCGCTGGAAATTGACGAAGTTGGCAGAATATCGATAATTTCGGGGGTTCCGGTCGATCGCGGGAGACAGTCGCTGCTGCGCCGTCAGGCTTAGGCAGGCGCCGGATTCGCCGGCCAATTCACGCCACCAGTTAGGCATTTTGAAACCACGACCGGTTATCAAACGATCACGAATGAAATCCACAGCTTCGGGATTACAGCAGTTTTAAGATGAATGCTTCGGACGGATCACCTTTTGGACGTTTCCGCAACTTGCTGGGTTCCAGCAAGCCGTCCGTCGCACCTGTCGTGGCGGAAACTCTTTCTGACCAGGAGCTCAAGCAAGCGGTACTGCTGCTGCGCGACTACGAAGCATCCGGGCTGGGCTGGTTCTGGTCAAGCGATGGTGAAGGCCGGATTACGTATATTTCCGATTGCACGGCAGAAAGATTGGGAACGCAACGATCGGCACTGATTGGTCAATCGATCCAGTCCCTGTTCGTCCTCGAACGCGACGAAGATGATACGATCGAGCGGACGCTGCCGCTGATTTTCAGCGCTCGCAAGACCTTTTCGGATCTGCAAGTCCGGGCGGCTTTCGACGACGCTGAAATATGGTGGTCGATCTCGGGTCGCCCGCAGATGGCTGCCGACGGCACCTTTCTTGGTTATCGCGGTAATGGCACCGACATTACGGCCACCAGACAGAGCCAGAAGGACGCATCACGTCTGGCGCAATTCGATTCGTTGACCGGCTTGGCTAATCGGCATCGGATGGGCAAGCGTCTGACCGCTACCTTGACGGCATATCAAACCGCCAAACGCAGCTGTGCGATCATGATGATGGATCTTGACCGGTTCAAGCAGGTCAATGATACTCTGGGCCATCCAGCCGGTGACGAGCTGCTCAAGCAAGTCGCACAACGCCTGCAACGCGTGCTGACGGACAAATCTTTCGAGATTGGCCGTTTGGGTGGCGACGAGTTCCAGATCATGTTGCCGGATATCGATGATCGTGGCCGGCTGGGCGAAATCGCCCGTACCGTAATCTCTATGGTCAGCCAGCCTTATCAGATTGATGGTAGCCGGTGTGTAATCGGGGCATCAATCGGGGTAGCGATCGCGCCATATGACGGGATCAACAGCGAAGACCTGACGCGCTCTGCTGACTTGGCGCTCTATGCGGCCAAGGGCGGCGGACGAGGGCAGTTTCGGTTCTACTCCAGCGACCTTCACAGCGAAGCGGAGCGCCGACGGCAAATCGAGGAAGAGCTGCGCGATGCACTGGCCAATGACCAGATGCATGTGGTCTACCAACCCATCATCGATGCCAAGACCAACCGCGTGGTTACCTTGGAAGCCTTGTCGCGGTGGACTCATCCCGAACTGGGAGACATTTCGCCTGCTGTGTTCATCCCCATCGCCGAAGAAGCCAACCTGATCGGAGCTTTGGGAGACTGGGTACTGAAGCGGGCCTGCGCCGAAGCGCAGGGGTGGCCGGGTGGTGTGCGGGTAGCCGTCAACGTTTCCGCTGCGCAATTTGGCAACGCTGGATTCGCATCAGTTGTGGCCCAAGCGCTTGCTCATTCTGAGCTGCCTCCGGAGCGGCTTGAACTGGAGCTGACTGAGTCGATCTTTCTGGGTGATGACGCAGCGACCTCAGAAATGTTCAACCAACTGAAAATGTTGGGTGTGCGGCTGGCGCTGGATGACTTCGGTACGGGGTATTCGTCTCTCTCCTATTTGCAGAACGCACCGTTCGATAAGATTAAGATCGACAAGAGCTTCATCCGCGAGATCACGCAGGAGGGTAACCGCAATGCTGCGATCATCGCGGCAATCGTCAGCCTGGCCAACGCCTTGAAAATGGATACGACGGCAGAAGGGATTGAAGCCCACGACGAGCTGGATGCGATGCGCAAGTTGGGCGTCAAGCAAATCCAGGGTTACATCTATGCGGCGGCAGTGCGGGGGGAAGTGGTTAGCGATGCGCTGACCAGTGGCGAATGGGTTATCGAACCGGAAGGGCCGAACAAGTATCGGCCGGAACGCCGGACAGTTTTACGCAAGGTCGGGTTGATCCACGAAGACCACCGCTACGATGTTACAATGCGCAACCTTTCGCGCTCCGGCTGCATGGTTGAAGGCTTGCTTGACGTGCCGGTGGGGACACCTTTCGTGGTGGACTTCGGCGAGGGGCAGCTGGCGGTGGCCGTGGTGCGGCGCTCCGCCGGCGGTACGCAGGGATTGGAATTCGAACAGCAATTGGTTGATGACGGAGCAGGGGGGCTTTGCACCCGGCATCGCGTCTCGCCATACGTGTTGGCGCAAGCAGGCATGCCCTTGGGAGCATTGCCCGAAGGCCGGTATCCGATGCAACTCATCCAGCAGCCGGGCGCTGCGCTGAGTTTGCCCAAGTTCAGCCAAGCCGATGTCGCCAGGCCCAAAAGCAAAGTGGCCTGACCGCGCCAGACTGCGCCTTCCGCAATGGCAAAGCGGCCAGGATTGCGGTGATCTGTTTGGGTTTCTTGCGGTTTAACGCTCTAACAGCTCGGGCCTGGGCGCGCTCACTGCGGGTCCCGATGTTTCCAGTTTGGGTTTGGCCAGCGGGGGGGCGTTGACGATCGGCGCGGCAACGATCCGTGTATCGCCATCGTCGCCGCCGCTCTCGATGGTACGTTCTTCGCTCCGGTCTTCGGCTTCGTCGTCAGCCTTGGCGTAGCCTTCCGGCTGACCATCCGGTTCGGCGTCGGCCCCCCATGGATTCTTGCGCTTCAGAATAGCGTCCTTGCTGGGTGCTGCTTGCGGCATGGCCTCTGCCTGCGCGAACTCCTTGGGCGCTCCATTGTCGCCGGTCAGGATGCCATCGGCCTTGCCTTCATTGAACAACACCTCCACTCCCAGCAGGACCGCAAGAACGGGTGGCAGAACGTAGATCAGTCTCATTCGTCACAGTCCATCTGAGCGGCACGTTCTTGCCAGTCGCATCACGTGCACACGTTTGCCGTTACGGACGGGGATGGATTGTAAATGCCGGAGAGGTCGCGATTGTCACGGACATACATCGCAGCCGTTTTGCGGATCTGAGCCGATTGCATAAAGTCGGAGAACAGCAAGGGCTGGTAGTCGTAGACGACCTCGACGAACATGATCGCGGTGCCCGATTCGGCTGAAACCCGACGGTTGGTAGGGCCGATGCCGGTAAGGGAAGTCCCCGTGGCGCCATCTCCCTGGACGCCATAGCTGGAATCATAGTCACCATCGCCGAAGCAGCGCTGCCAGTGAATCCACTGGCCGCCGCTGGCATTGGTTTCCAGGCTGGACAGGATCAGGCGCCCATGAGCTTGGAAATCGAGTGTACCGCCTTGCAGCTGTGCGGCGGAAAACACTTCGTTGACGTCAGCCTCGCGGATACGCGGCACGCCCGATACGACGCTCTGCTTGGCCCGCGAGGCATTGTCTGCGAGCGAAACGGCAACCTGACTCACCCGCATATGCGTAATGGCGAAGTTCGACAGTTCTACGCCGCCGATCAGCAACAGCGCCAGCACTGGCGCGGAATAGGCGAATTCGATCATCGCCACGCCCGACTTGTTTCGAGCCAGGCGGGCGAGCAGGGTGCCCAAAGGCTTCATCAGGTTGGACATACTTGCTTTTCCGGCCGTGCGGCTTGGCTGCCGAATGGTTGATTGCGAAGAACCGTTGACGCGGCGACCGTGCCCTGATCGCTCCACCCCAACATGCCGCCGATCGGCACGATCCGGTTGTAAGTCAGGGTGGCAGTATAAACGACCACGTCATCCGCACCGCCCAGACCGCTGATGGCACGGTCGGAATCCCATTGATCGTTGCCGTTCACATCGGTGAAGCATTCGTTGTCATCATAGCTGCCGTTGTTGTTGGCATCTTCAAAGTCTTCCGGCGTGCCGACCTCGTTAAAGGTGGTATAGTTCTTACGCGATGAGATGATCGCACCTGCCGGGGCCACGCTCTTGATTCGCAGCATGACCTGGTTGTCGATCGCGGTGAGATTGTTCGCACCGGATTCAAGCCCCGCATCGCGGCCGGCATCCTGAACGGCGCCGTGAAAAACCCCTTGCAGATAGATCGCCTGGCCCAGATCGAAGGTGCCAAACAGCATCAGCAGGAACACAGGTGCGATCAGGGCGAATTCAATCACCGTCACGCCGCCGGTTTCGGCCGCCAGTCTGGCAACTGTGCGTCGCGGAAATGATCGAAGCATCGCGCTACTGCCCCAGCCGGAGATTGGCGACCTGTGAGGCAATGAACTTGAACTGCTGTTTCAATGCCGTTGTGTCGCTCGCGGAATAGGCCCGGCCGTCGCTGGAACAGGCCTTCATGTCATTGTTCAGTGTCGTTCCGAACGCGATCACCCAGACGGTAATCCCTTGGGCCTTTGCTTCTTCGCAAGCCGCGAGGAAACGCGAGGCATGCCTTGCTTTTACGACGTTCTCGTCGCTGCCCAGAGGTGCAATCCGGTTGGACAGTACCTCGATGCCATAGGCATTGTACCCCCAGATATAGGGTTCCAACTGGCCGTCCGACATGAAGATGAGATGGCGGCTGACCGCCTTGTCGCCATCAGTGACGTTTTCCTCGAAAATTCCCCGTGGATTGGCCAGACGGGCACCCCAGATCATGCCGATATCATGGTAGGTGTTCCCGGCTGGGGTCAGGCCGTTCAGATAGGTGTCGAGCCAGTCTGGAACATCGGTTGGGTCATCGGACAATTCGACTTCGGTAAATAGCTTCATCTGCGCCGGGCAGGCGTAAGATGCGGTCGAATAGTTGCTGGTGGAATCGACGTACGTCTTGTTCGACCGATTATAGGTCAAACCATTCCATTGCGCCCGCCAGCGTGTTTCGTTGGAGGTCGGAGCCGAAGTGATATCAAGATCGTGAGCCTCGTCCGGGATCGGGCTCCAGTCGGAATCATCGACGGTATCGCGTTCCTCCAAACATCCGCCCCAGGTCATGTTGGTTATGCCGACGTTGCGGAGTTCGGTGCCGTTCTTCTTGGCCATTGTGACCATGTCATAATAGCCCGACGTGTTAGCATAGGTGAAGTTTTCACTTTGATCGACGATCGAGCCGCTCGGCGTGGTAATCCCCGTCCCCACGGCCACGCTCGCCCCGGTCTTATAAGAGGAAGCATCCAGGGCGACCTCCTTGTAGCGCCATTTTGTGAAGGCATATTTTGTAACGTAGGTGGTCAGTGTGGTTTTGACGGTGCGCACGCACCACCGGGTCGTACCGGTAGCGCCCCCCCACGACTTGTACGTATAGCTTTTCTGCGTCACGGGGCCAGGGGCAGAGCCGGTTACAACAGGGTTGGCGCCGCTGCTGGATGGGTACTTGTTCTGCCCATACTTGGTGCAATTGCTGGAGCTGATCTTCGTAGCATAGGTTTCGTCAACAGTGCTGACCGGCACGGTCGTCCCGACATAAACGGGTGTGTTGAACTGTGCTTCACGCGATTGATACGCGGCAGTGTCGGCAAAATAGTCAACCGGCATCGGAGTTTCCGGGTCCGCCAGCAGGCCCTTGGCATTGACGGTCGTCGAGTAGGGCACGAAGCCATAGCGCACACGCGTGTCATCAGCGGTCACGGCTTCGTTCATTGTCTTATGGAAGTCTTTCACCGCTTCGCGAAGACCGGTGATACGCGACCCGGCCATCGAACCAGTGGTATCGAGCACGAACATGACGTCAGTGTTGGCAACCTGCAATTCAGCCATGCAGTCTGCCTGAAGATCAAACTTTTCCTTGTTAAAAATCTTCATCACTACCGTGGGCACGTTTGCCTTGGCGGTTCCGGTTACTTGACCCTGGTCGTTGCTGCTGGTGACGAAGGATACACCTGTGGCGTTGATTGCCTGAGCGTCGAAGTTGAAATTGAACAGCTTTTGCGCTTTGGCTTTTTCATCGTCCTCATAAACCCCGCTTTTGCCCATGGCGCGTCGACCGGCCAGAACACCGGCGTCGCAGGCCGATTGCAACTGGGTGTTGGCCATGTAAGCGCGGCTCATATCCAGTCCGCCGCCGATCAGGGCGAGCAGCGGAATCACCGACACCGCGACGATCAGGCCGACGTTGCCTGATGTGTCGCTTGCCAGCCGGCAAAATTGATCGCGCATTTTCCCCATCGCCCGCCTGTTGCCTCCATAGCCTACAGAATCGTCCGCGAATTCTGTTAGTGGGCAGGGTTTGCCAAAGAGTTAATTTCGGGGGGCTCGTCGGGGGTAACCCGCGGCGCGAGTTGCTGGGGGTCCGATTGCCCACACCACGGACACTCAGCCGGGCTCTGCGCCGGACGGGTGACAGCCTGCGACCTTGCTGCTAACGGCTGGGGAAATTCGCGGGATTCTCATGACCGACCTTAAAAGAATTAGAAATTTCAGCATCATAGCTCATATCGATCACGGCAAGAGCACGTTGGCGGATCGGCTGATCCAATACACCGGCGGCCTCACCGAGAGAGAGATGAGCGCTCAAGTCCTTGATAACATGGATATTGAGAAAGAGCGCGGGATCACGATCAAGGCCCAAACGGTAAGGCTCAAATATACCGCCAACGACGGCATCGAATATGAGCTCAATTTGATGGACACACCCGGGCATGTTGACTTCGCCTATGAAGTGAGCCGCAGTCTCGCAGCGTGCGAAGGTGCCTTGCTGGTGGTGGATGCGGCCCAGGGAGTGGAGGCGCAGACCCTGGCCAACGTCTATCAGTCGATCGAGCATGATCACGAAATCGTTCCGGTGATTAACAAGATCGACTTGCCCGCTGCCGAGCCGGATAAGGTCAAGGCTGAAATCGAGGAAATCATCGGCCTTGATGCCAGTGATGCCGTGCTGACATCGGCGAAATCAGGAATTGGTATCGCTGAAGTGCTGGAAGCCGTGGTTTCCAGGATTCCCGCACCGCAGGGTGACCGCGACGCTCCGTTGAAGGCCATGCTGGTGGACAGTTGGTATGACCCTTATCTTGGCGTCGTAATTCTCGTCAGGGTCATCGATGGCGTGATCAGGAAGGGTCTGCAGGTCAAGTTCATGGCCGGTGGTACCGAACATCTGATCGATCGGGTCGGTTGCATGACGCCGAAGATCGAGCACCTTCCGGAACTTGGGCCGGGCGAAATCGGCTTCATTACCGCACAGATCAAGGAAGTCGCGCAGGCCAAGGTCGGCGATACCATTACAACTGCGAAGGGCGGCGCTGCGGACCCACTGCCGGGCTTCAAGGAAGTGCAGCCGGTCGTGTTCTGCGGGTTGTTTCCTGTCGATGCTGCCGACTTCGAGAAACTTCGGGAGAGCATTGCCAAACTCAGACTCAATGACGCGTCGTTCAGTTTCGAGATGGAGAGCAGTGCCGCGCTCGGGTTTGGGTTTCGTTGTGGGTTCCTTGGGCTGTTGCACCTGGAGATCATTCAGGAACGCCTGACTCGCGAATATGACCTTGATTTGATTACAACCGCACCTTCGGTGGTTTATCGCATTCAATTGCGCAAATCCAAAACCGACGACGCGCGCGAGATCATGCTTCACAATCCGGCGGACTATCCTGACCCCAGCAGGATAGAACAAATCGATGAGCCCTGGATCAAAGCGACCATCTATACACCGGACGAATATCTCGGTTCGATTCTCAAGCTGTGCCAGGACCGGCGCGGGGTGCAAACGGGCCTCACTTATGTTGGCGGGCGGGCTCAAGTGAGTTACGAGCTGCCACTGAACGAGGTGGTGTTTGATTTTTACGACCGGCTGAAGTCCATAAGCCGTGGATACGCCAGCTTTGACTACGAACAGATCGGCCTGCGTGAGGGGGATCTCGTCAAGATGTCGATCCTCGTCAACAATGAACCGGTCGATGCCCTGTCGATGATTGTGCACAGAGCCCAGGCTGAAGTGCGCGGGCGCCACATGTGCGAGCGGCTGAAGGACCTGATCCCCCGCCACCTGTTCAAAATCCCGGTCCAGGCGGCGATTGGTGGGAAGGTCATCGCCCGCGAAACCATCGCCGCCATGCGCAAGGATGTTACCGCCAAGTGCTATGGCGGCGACATCACGCGAAAGAAGAAGCTGCTGGAAAAGCAGAAGAAGGGCAAAGCCCGGATGCGTGAATATGGCAACGTCAGCATTCCGCAGGAGGCCTTTATCGCTGCGTTGCGCATGGGCGAAGAATAGCGTTCGTCCACAGCGTGTGATCGGCTTGCTAAAAAGATAACAATCGTTACTATTGGCGGCGGGGAGGGATGCGGCTGATGGCGACGATCGGAACTGATGAGGTGGAATTGGGGGTGCGTGAAGCACCAGCGCTGATCCGTTACCTCGGCGACGATGAATATATCACCAGGCGTTACGTTTCACGCGGCGCTGAGATCAACACCGGAGCCTATTTCGATCACCCAATGCCGGTGCGCGATGGCATGCCGATCCGTGATCACTTTAGGCTGGACTTGCACGGCTTCATGCTTGGTCGGCACACCTCTGCTGTGTCTGACTTCAACGATATCGATGAGGTCGATGCGGTGTACAATGCTGAGGTTGAGGCCGCCGTCACCGCAATAACCGGGGCCAGTTTTGTCAAGGCGCAGGGCTGGATGATCCGCACTTCGGGCGATCTTTCCGCCCACGCGGCCGAAAAGGTTGAGGGGTACCGGCATGTTGGCGGTATTCAGCCGCCGGCGGGGGAGGCCCATGTCGACTATAATGAAATCACCGCCAAACGGGTTGCGGACCGGCTTTATCCGGAATTGCGCCCCGATGGGGCTGGCTACAAGCGATACTGTGCCTTTTCGTTCTGGCGGACTTTCTCACCAGGGCCGCAGGACTGGCCGCTGGCAGTGATGGATGGACGCTCGATCGTCGGAGATGAAACAACCTCCAATACGCTGTTCGTGGTTGATGAATTTCCGGCAGGCGACGATCTGGTCAAGCCGGTGGTAGGTGAGGACCAGATGATCGCCGCAACGATTTTTCGGCTGCGTCCTCAGCATCGCTGGTGGTATTTCTCCAATATGACTGCCGCCGACGTGTTGCTGTTCAAGTTCCAGGACAGCGATCACTCCGTGACCTGGCGCTGCCCCCACACAGCCTTTCACGACACCAGCTTGCCTGGTGCTCAAACCCGATCGTCGATCGAGGTGCGGTGTATGGCATTCTGGGAATAGGCCTGCTCCGGACCACCACTACATCCCATCCATCGCGGCGCGGGCAGCTTCGGCTTCGGCGCAGAGCCGGGCATGATCCCGGCACTGCTCTTCAAGAGCGCGGACACCATCTTCCCATTGCTGGCGGGCATGGGGATCATTGCTGCGATCGGGCCGAAAAGGATTTGGCAAAGTCGTATCGTGCCGCCGGGCGCCTGCACCTTCTGTCTGTTTGGCGCAGGCGCAGAGCATCAGGATGACACCTGCCAGAACTGCAAAATTGAGTGAACGCGGCATTACACGGAATATTATCCCGCGAGGACCAGCCTGACAATCGCGGCCATAAGCTCCGGCACTGCTCGGGATAACCTATCGCCTTTCACTTGGCGTTCAGGCAAGCACTGGTTATAGGCCAGCACCATGCTAGCCCGATCACCGCTCAAGCTCGCCATTCTTGCTGCCGCATCCGGCGCCATGCTCCTTACCGCCGGCTGCGGCGGGCGTGGGGGCAAGCCGCGAGATATGGCCTATGTCGCCCGCGACGTGGAAACGCTCTACGCCGCTGCGAAGGATCGGCTGGATCGAGGCGATACCCTGATCGCGGCTGCTCTGTTCGACGAGGTGGAGCGTCAGCATCCCTATTCACCATGGGCGCGGCGGGCTCAGTTGATGAGCTCGTTCAGCTACTATGTCGCCAAGGACTACAACAAGGCGATCCAGTCGGCGCAGCGCTTTCTGTCGATCCACCCTGGCAACCGCGATGCTCCGTATGCCTATTACCTGATCGCGCTGTGCTATTACGAACAGATCAGCGATGTTGACCGGGACCAGAAGATTACGATGCAGGCGCTCACGGCGCTCAACGAAGTCATTCGGCGCTATCCCAATACACGCTATGCGGCCGACGCGCGGGTCAAGATCGATTTGGTCAACGATCATCTGGCCGGCAAGGAAATGCAGATAGGCCGTTACTACCAGCGTTCGGGGAAGTGGCTGGCGGCAGGCGCCCGGTTCCGTAACGTGATTGAAACTTACCAAACCACCAGCCATGCGCCGGAAGCGCTGTACAGGATGGTCGAAACCAGTCTGCAACTCGGTATGTCGGAAGAAGCGGTCAAGTACGCGGCCGTTCTTGGCGCAAACTATCCGGGCAGCGAGTGGTACGAAAAGGCATATAACCTGATGCGCAAGCACGCACCGGGCGTCACCGCGAAGTAACCTGTCTGTGACGCTCCGCCGTGGCCTTGCTCTTCCAGCTGGGCTGAGGGTGCTTCCGTCTGACCGCAAGCGGGCAGCACGCACGACCGTTGCGGCGGTGCTTTGTGTTTGTCTGTTTATCGTTGCTCTTGATGTCACGATGCGCAGCCACTTAGCGCAGGCCTATCTTGA